>JBAVVE010000032.1:0-2890 GCA_049697135.1 Bathyarchaeia archaeon
GCCCGTCACCTACCTTCAGATCGCCGAAAACTCCTGGGACTCCGAAAAACGCCGGTCCCAGGTTCGGGTGCTGTGCACGATCGGCCGGGTCGACGGCAACGCCGTGGAACGCCTCCAGCAGCTTGTCAGAAGTATAAGGAAGAACGCCCTGGAAACAGACGTGGAAGAAGGATGGAAGTTCCTGAACTCTTGGGAACATGGGCCATTTTACGTCATCGAGAAACTCTGGGAGAGCTTGGGGATAAGAAAAATCATCGAAGACGCGGCGAGAGAAGAAGACCGGACGGTGCCGTTGGAACGCGCGATCTTTGCCATGGTCGCTAACCGGTGTCTGGCGCCCCGGTCGAAGCTCGGATGTTATGATCGTTGGCTGGGGGACATTTACTTTCCTGAAGGAAAGACGATTAGCCTCCATCATCTGTACCGGGCCATGGATTTTCTCGAAGATCATAAAAAGGAGATCGAAGAAGCGTTGTACTGGCGACTGGCGGACCTTTTGAACATGGATGTGGATCTTGTTTTCTACGATACGACGAGCGTCCACTTTGAGACGAACGATGAAGATGAAGAGCTTCGAAGGCGAGGTTATTCGAAGAACGGCCGCTCGGACGCTCCCCAGATCGTGGTCGGGATGGCCGTAACGAGAGATGGCTATCCTGTGAAGTCGTGGGTCTTTCCGGGGAATACCACCGACGTGACGACGATTGAGCAAATCAAGACGGACCTTCGGGGCTGGCGCCTTAATCGTTGTATTTTCGTGGCGGATGCGGGGATGGTGAGCGAGGATAATCTGGCCATGCTGCGCCGCGGCGGCGGTCATTACATCGTGGCCATGCCTTGGAGGAAGGGCACGGAAGTGGTTGAAAAAGTGCTCCGCCATCCCGGCCGGTTCCAGGATGTCAAAGAGAACCTGAGGGTCAAGGAAGTCCGGATTCAAGATCGTCGGTATGTCGTCTGTCATAATCCCCAGGAAGCGGACAGGCAGAGGAAGCATCGGGAGGAGCTCCTGAAAGAACTCGAAGAAGAGATCCGGAGTTTGAAAGCCCATCCCAAGCGCGCCTGTCGTCTTGTCTCGAGCCGCCGCTTCGGCCCGTATGTTCGCCGGCTGACAAACGGCGAACTCCGGTTGAATAAGGCGGCCATCCAAGAGAAGGAAGAACGCGACGGCATGTGGGTCATCCACAGTAACGATGATGATCTTTCTCCCGAGGACTTGGCCCTGGCCTACAAACAGCTCATTCGTGTGGAAGAAGCGTGGCGGACGATGAAATCGACGATTGAGATCCGGCCGGTCTTCCACCGGAACACGGATCGTATCCGCTCTCATGTGTTCCTCTGCGTCCTTTCTCTTCTTCTGGAGCGGGTCGCGGAGCATGAGTGCGGGGACACTTGGCCGCGTCTCCGGGAGGAATTGCGGTCGATAAAGATTGGTCAATTGTTGGCGCCTCACGAAACGGTGTATCAGACATCTCCGGGCAGCCTTCAGGCTCGCAACTTATTGAAGACACTCAAAATAGACCCGTTGCCCTCGGTCCTGGCCGTGGAATAATCCTCCCAAAAACCTAGATACAAGACCCTTCCCCAGAAAAATGCCGCATCCTTTTTGATTACTGTGAGTTACGAGCCTTTTGCGTGACTAGTCGCGTCAAACTCGGGTTGAAGTACGGGCATGAAAAGGGATTCATCACTTAATAAATTAAGACTGTTCAACACTTGTAACCACTTGAATATAAACAGGTTATAAGGTCCAATTTTTGGACTTACCCCCATTTTTAGTCGAAAAACACCCCAAATAGCTCATTTTGGGCAAAAGTTACCCCCACTTTTTATGAAAAGTTACCCCCATTTTTTGGGCATTTCTCATATATTTGTTCAAAATTGGCCATTTTTATGCAACTATATGCTATTTCAAGTAGTTCTCGCAGTTTTTTCGCTATTTTTTGGTAGATTGAGTATTGAACAGATACCACCTTTTTTATTGAACACCCCTAAACTTGTATTATTGAACGCTCTTAAATTGATCTGCTCCCCGGATCTTGGTCCAAAACGGACGTCAGATTTTTATGTTAGAATCGGCATCCGGGGAGGAGCAGAGGATGAAGAAAAGTCGGTTCACGGAGGCCCAGATCGCCTTTGCCCTTCGCCAAGCCGAGACGGGAACACGGGTGACCGAGGTCTGCCGGAAGATGGGGATCTCGGAGATGGCGTTTTACCGTTGGAAGCGCAAGTACGGGGGGCTCGGAGTCTCGGATCTTCGTCGCTTGAGGCAGCTTGAGGAGGAGAACCGGCGGCTGAAGCGGATGGTGGCAGACTTGAGTCTCGATAAGCAGATGCTCCAGGATGTCCTCTCAAAAAAATTCTGAAGCCAGCCCAGAAGCGCCGGCGGGTGGATCATCTGAGGGAGGCCTATTGGGTGAGCGAGCGACGGGCCTGCGAGGTTGTCCGGATCTGGCGCTCATCCCACCGCTATCGTTCGCACAGAAGAGACGACCGGGCTCTTCGGTTGCGGATCCGGGAGATCGCGGAGACACGGGTTCGGTACGGATATCGCCGGGTCCATGTTCTGCTTCGACGAGATGGCTGGCGCGTCAATCATAAACGGACCTACCGGATCTACTGCCAGGAAGGACTCAACTTACGCCGGAAGCGCCCTCATCGGCATGTCACGAGTAGCCAAAGGATGGTGCGGCCTGAGGTCGAGCGTCCCAACGCCTGCTGGAGCATGGATTTTGTCGTCGACAGCCTCTTCAACGGCCATCGGTTCCGAGCCTTAACGATAGTCGATAATTTTAGTCGCGAGTGCCTGGCGATCGAAGCTGGTCAGAGCATGACAGGAGCGGAAGTCACCGCTGTCATCAAGCGATTGGTGAAAGACCGAGGAGTTCCGGAT
>JBAVVE010000033.1:0-7168 GCA_049697135.1 Bathyarchaeia archaeon
CGCCTAGGGAGTGCGACGGCGCCCATCTCAAATTGGATCATGGGAAGGCGAGCGGTCAAGCGGCTGATGGAATCGGCCACTCACATAGACGCTAGAACCCGACTTCCTCCCTTTCAGAGACACTCATTTGAGTCTTGGTTCAGGAAGAGGTCGAATCCCCCTAGAGAGAAGAAGGTCGTGTACTTTGTGGACTCGTACGCAAACTACAACTATCCACCGCTTGCGAAGACGGTCGTCGCGCTACTGGAACACCTCGGCTATCAGGTCATCGTCCCACCGCAGAAGGAATCCGGAATGCCGAGCCTCGAATTTGGTCTACTTGACAAAGCGCGCATCCTGGCGCGTTACAATCTAGGTCAATTGACTCGCTACGCTGAAGAGGGTATTCCGATAGTTTGCAGCTCGCTAGCAGCGTCCTATTTGCTCAAAGAAGGTTATGGGAGCATACTTGATGGCGGTGAAGTTTCAACCGTCTCCAAGGCGGTAGTTGATCTAATGGAGTTACTCCTTGAAGAGTACGAGAAAGGAGCCATCCATTTCTGCGATCAGATCGGAGAACACGTTGACTATCATTGCTGTTGCCTTTCGAGGGCCATGTCCTTGGCACCGGTCAACATGAAGCTCCTCAAAGCGGCTGGGCTTGTTCCTCGGCAGATCGATGAGTGCTGTGGGGGAGCTGGGGTGTGGGGAACATTCAAGGAGAACTTCGAGATTGGTAGAGAAATCGCGCAGAAGTTGGGAGAAAAGCTATCGACAGGCACAACCTTGCTGACCGAGAGCGAGACTTGCAAGATGCAGATAGAGCAACATACGGGCGCGACCGTACGTTTCCCTTTCGAGATCGTAGCGGAGCGCGTCAGTGGTCTTCAAGGGTCCCAACGGTGCCTCAGTGAAACATAATGGTGATGACCCGCTGCGGAACTGACGTTGTATACGCACACCCGCCAGAGTTCACTCTTGACCCGAAGATAGTCGAGAAGGCGCGACGGAATGCAGAAGAAACGGGCGGGTCATTCGAGGAAACGGGGAATCTCAGGGAGGCCTTTGAAGGCGCGGATGTGGCCTACGTGAGAAACCACACCACGCTGAACTTTGCAGATATCGGACCACAAGCTGACACGGCAATCATTGACAAATACAAAGGTTGGATCTGCAAGGAATCACCGATGGATCTCACAAGCAAGAGCAGCATATTCATGCATTGTCTTCCCGTGGACCGAGGCCACGAAGTCACAAACGAGTAATCGATAGGCCACATTCAGCTGTCTATGACGAGGCAGAGAACAGACTTCACGTCCAGAAAGCTGTTCTAGCATTGGTGATGAGGTACGCACCTGCTGTGGACCCTTGGTAAGTTCAGATCACACGGTTGAGTTCGTCAGATGCTTTGAACAGGTTCAATGTGCCTCTTTCTCGAATTGATCCTCGATGTACTTCGGGTAGGGCCATATGAGCGGCATATTCCTCACGATATGTTGCCACGCGGTCGGGTAAACAACTCCTGCCTTATAGTTGAACTCAATTCCTGCAAGGATCTCCTCAAGCAATTCTCCGGGCACGCCGCACAGCAAGTCTGTTTCTGAAGGGAAAGCTAAGAGCCTGTAACCGAGGCAGGGAAGCACCACGCTCGGTATCTTCATGCACATAGTCCTGACAATCAGATCTGCGCAGCCGGCCATCGCGCAGGTGCCGGAATCCAAACGTCCACCCCTATTGTGCAAGTAGGATCTCACAAACACTAATATTTGCGAGACATTGCCTCCGAATATTACGACGTCGGGGTCAACTGGGGATTTATCCAGAGGCGAAACGAGTATCCCGGCATATTCTCCGGGGTCAAACTTTGGTATGGACTCTATGACGCTCTTGCCTACTTCCTTTGTCGCATGGTACGATCCTAGATAGGCCAATCCCTGAACATACGCCTGAGGAACCTGCATCAGACCCAGTGAGCCCGCGCCTAGTGGGCACACGTCACCGAGTTCCTGGACAGTCCCAATTCTTCTGTGCCCTACGAAGTACGCTTGGCTGATGAGCTGGCAAACAGCTAGCTTTCGGTCAGGCTTCTTTATCCCCATGCCTTCGACTTCTGACACGCTCTTGAGCATCTTGACGGCCACCGGATGCGACTGTAGTCTCACAAGTCGAACGAATTTCTCAGATAGTCTCTCCCGCTCTTGTAGTGTTCTTTCCCCCAATTTGCGATCCTCTCTAAACCCGTATTGTCTTTCCCATTTTAGATCCCTAGCATAGATCTGCGGGGACGCGTAAACGTTAAGAGCGTTTGCATAAAGGTTTCCCTCGTGCACGTATATGTCCGAACCGAAGCTTCAAGTAATCGGCGCAGCTCTCCGAGCGGGGAGAAAATTTCTCACAGAACCGGAGGCAAAATCCCTCTGCAGGGAATACTCCATTCCGGTTCCTGAGTTCGAAGTCGTTCGAACGCCGGATGAAGCATTCACCGTCTCAAAGAGAATCGGATTCCCGCTCGTGGCTAAGGTCGTGTCGCCTCAGATAATCCACAAGACCGATGCCGGCGGTGTCGTTGTCGGCGTTCAGTCTCCGGAGGAAGCCAAGGCAGCCTTCGCAAAGATCCATGCACAAGTCAGAGGGCATGATCCCCAAAGCAAAGTTGAAGGTATCTTGCTTGAGCGAATGGCGAGCCGAGGAACCGAGGTGATAGTTGGAGCAATCCGCGATCCCCAATTTGGTAAGGTCCTCATGTTTGGACTTGGCGGCGTTCTTGTGGAAGTATTTCGTGACGTGGCATTCAGGCTAGCACCTATCACTCGAGATGACGCCAGAGCGATGGTACGTGGAATCCGTTCCTATCCGCTGCTGAAAGGATATCGCGGTTTGGCTCCCGTCGATGAACCTGCAATCATCCGCATCCTGCTCGGCGTTTCGAAGCTCGTTTCAGAAAACGCCGAAATCGGTGAGCTTGATCTTAACCCGATAGTAGTGAACGAGAAAGGTGCAACTGCGGTGGACGCCCGAGTCGTCTTCTCGGAAGGCATGGAGATTCAGGCTTTGCCGGAATACCCACCGAGCTCACTGGTGAAATTCTTCAAGGCACAATCAGTCGCCGTAGTTGGTGCTTCTGCTACGCCAGGTAAGATTGGTCATGAAGTTCTCAGAAATTTGGCGCAGTACGAGTACAAAGGCAAGGTATATCCCGTTAATCCTTCCCCCGAACCAATTCTCGGCTTAAAGACCTACCGTAGCATCCTTGACATTCCGGAGACCGTCGATCTTGCCGTCTTGACTGTGGCGTCTAGACTTGCCCCTTCGATAATGGATGAGTGTGGTCGCAAGGGTGTGCGAAACGTTGTCATTGTGTCTGGAGGCTTCAAGGAAACCGGGCAAGAGGAAGTTGAAAGGCAGGCCGTCGACGTTGCTAGGAAATATGGTATCAGAATAGTCGGGCCTAACTGCATCGGCGTCTTTGACGGCCACACGCGACTCGACACCTTCTTCCAAGCTCACGAGCGAATGTCAAGGCCGAACGCGGGCTCAGTAGCTTTCATCACGCAGAGCGGCACCTTTGGCAATACCATCTTGGAATGGGCAGGCGAGAAAGGGATAGGCATCAGCAAATTCGTGAGCTACGGCAACCGGTGCGACGTGGATGAAGGTGACCTAGTAGAGTTCTTCGGTCAGGACGACGAAACCTCAATCATCGGCATATATGTGGAAGGAGTCTCCGACGGAAGAAAGCTCTACGATGCAGCTCGCAGGATTGCACCGAGAAAACCTATCGTGGTGTTGAAGGCTGGAAGAACCACGCTTGGTTCAAAGGCAGCGAAGTCTCACACAGGCTGGTTGGCGGGTTCTTATCAGGTTGCGCGGGCCGCCTTTGAGCAGGCGGGCATGATCGTTGTTGACGACATTGTGGAGCTATTCGAAGTGATCAAGGCACTTGCAATGCAACCACTGCCGACAGGAGTCAATGTGGCCATGGTCACCAATGGAGCTGGACCATGCGTTATGGCCGCGGACAAGATCGAAGAATACGGTATGAGCGCCGCTCTACCTGAAGCCACTGCTTCCGAACTGGCTCGAATGCTCCCTCCGTACTGCTACTTCAGTGAGACCACCGTTGACCTGACGGGGAGCGCAACATCGAAGGACTACGACATCGCCCTGCAGATATTGGCTAGGGATCCTGCAGTACATATCTTGATGCCGTTCTTCGTGTTCCAAGATACCCCATTGGACGAAGGAATAGTCCAAGTGCTGGTGAGGATCAAGGATTTCGGCAAGCCCATAATTTGCTGCGCCTCGGGCGGATCATATACACGGGAGATGTCGAGAAGGATCGAGGAACTCTGCGTTCCAGTCTATGAGAGACCCGAGGGAGCAGCCGCAGCAGCCCGTGCACTAGCCCTGCAAGCAGAAATCACGAGCAAAACCTGAACGCAGTTCCCGGACTACTTATTAAGCGTCGTTCCGGCACAACCGGCTCAAACTGCGCCCCTACGAGACTAGTATGGGGGATTCTGAACGAACTCCACCAATACTTTGCCAAATTCCTGCGGATACGCGAACGCTATGGTTGAATCTCCAAACCCTTTCACTGGGTCCGTAATCAGCTTGACAGAACCGGTCTCTTTCTCGATGTCATCAACCTGAAGGCATATGTGGTGAAGCCCCTCCCCTCGCTTTTTCAAGAAGTTCGTGATGGGAGTGTTCTCGGCAGCGGGCTGTATGAATTCCAGCCATATGTTGCCCAACGGCAGGAATGCAACCTCCACAGACTGGCTCTCCACTGTCTCTCTGTGCTCAATCTTGAAGCCCAGTTGCTCCCATTGGTGAGCCGCCTGATCGATATTCTCAACTGCCAAACCTATGTGATGGACTTTCATTTCGAACGTGACCCGGCGCTGGCTCTTGATTCGATTGCCAAATGAACTACGAGTATATTTAGCATTCCCTGAGGACAAGCCTTGACCATCGTGCACTTCCTTTGTTCGGCATGCCCTTCGATCAAAGTCAATGACATCATAATCAAGTCCGAGGTGGAGTCCGCCGAGTAGCAGCCTCATGATTCCTTGCCATGCACTATTCGCAAAGTTCCGGAAGTGACTTCTGCATGAGCAAATTCAGCAAAAGACATATCGAGCTTGGTATTCACGTTAGAAAAGGTGACAAGGTCATGACCAATTACCCTTATCTCCTCTTCGATCAACTCCTATTCTGCTCCGCGGATTCCGTTGATCGGTTCGACTAATCGAGCGTTGTACTTGCCAATGTTCTGTGGACAGCTCTCATTCTCATCGCACGAGAGTCATGACGTCAAGACGCGAGCAGAGTCTGCCCTAGAAGTTGCCGGAGCCTCGACTTAAAAGAGTTAAGAATCTCACCTGATATTACACTCCTGAGCTGAATAGACTTGCCCATAACAGTCAAGGTCAAGGACGTAATGGACAAGAACGTCGTGGCAATCGAGTCGAGCAGTATGACTTCGCAAGCTATTGAGAAGATGATCAATGCGGGCGTTTGGTCTATGATCGTCGAAAGGGAAGGCCTGCCTGTTGGCGTAGTTACGGATCGAGACATCCTGCGCCGCTGCGCCGCTACTGGGCGGTACCCAGATAGAGTGAAGGTTGAAGAGGTTATGAGCTCTCCTATTCTGACGATCAACCCTAACGTAACGGTTGGCGATGCAATGAGAACGTTGCTGGACAAGGGAGTGAGGCGTCTCTACATAGTAGAGGAAGGCAAGATCATAGGACGTGTAACACAGACTGGGCTGTTCAAAAACATGCTTGAAGTGATGATGAGTCTCGCATCTTTGTCACATCAGCTTTAGCACATGTTCCTCGGTGCCGAGCTCAGTAGAATAGTCAGTTGAACTTCCTGCAGCTTTCACAAGTAACTGGCGAGTTTGCAGAGGATTGCTGTTCGAAGAATCCTCTCGCAGGAGTGCCGTATTGGCAATCATGGAAACGAGATGTTAGGGATCGGAGTCTCACACGCCATGATTTCCGTAAAGACTCCACAGCCAAGCCTCTCTCTATCACAATGTAGCGGAATTCTCGGGCTCGCCTAGGAACCTGATGCTGAGTGCATCAGATCCGATGTGCCTCATGTCCTGCCAAGCGTGGAGCATGAGCGATCTTGTGGAGTGTTTCCTCGTATACAGAGATCTGCAAGTCGCTACCTCACATGCGCCTGCAGATTGCTGACCTGTTCTGGTGTTGCCCGGTAAGAGAAGAGAAAATCGTTAAGTATTCTCCTTTCTAACGTACGCACATGAAAGCAGTTGTGTTCTACGAGCATGGTGACGTCGATGTTCTGAAGTACGAGGATGTTCCTGATCCCAAATTGGGACCTTGTGAAGTTCTCGTCAGAGTCAGAGCCTCCGGCTGCAACCGTAACGACATCTGGGCTCGGCGTGGAATGCCGGGCATGAAAGTCATCTTCCCGCACATATCAGGAAGCGATCTTGCCGGTGAAGTTGCCGAGCTCGGTCCAGGAGCCACTGGAGTACAAGTCGGCGACAAGGTTGTACTGCATCCTGGCCTAAGCTGCAGGAAATGTGAGCACTGCACTAATGGTCAGGAATACTTCTGTAGATCATTCAGAATCTATGGTTTTGAGACAGGTCCGCTACAAGGTGCACATGCAGAATACGCGAGGGTTCCTGACGTGAACTTGATACCGATGCCGTCTCGTCTCACCTTCGAAGAGGCCGCTTCGGTCCCGCTCGTATTTCTCACTGCTTGGCATATGCTCGTCACTCGCGCCGCCCTTACTGCAGGGGATGATGTTCTCGTACTTGGAGCAGGGAGCGGTGTAGGGTCCGCCGCCGTTCAGATTGCAAAACTATTTGGTGCAAGGGTGATTGCAACCGCTGGAGACGAGAGGAAACTCCGGAAAGCAAAGGAACTCGGAGCGGACGAACTCATCAATCATAGCAGTCAAGACGTAGTCGGAGAGGTAAGGAGGCTTACTGGCAAACGAGGTGTCAACCTCGTCTTCGAACACGTTGGAGAGGCAACATGGGAAAGGAGCATCTCGAGCCTTGCGTATGGAGGCAGGCTTGTGACCTGTGGGGCGACAACTGGCTACGAAGCGATGACGGATCTGAGGCACGTCTTCTGGAAGCAGCTCTCCATACTTGGATCACATCAAGGAAGCAAAGCTGAGACTATCAGAGTACTGA
>JBAVVE010000034.1:0-19928 GCA_049697135.1 Bathyarchaeia archaeon
GTATTAATATGATAACCGAACTTTCCCAATCAGTAGCTGTTTCCGCGATCATTCGTCTTGCGTAATCGACTTGAGCAAGTTCTTTCTCTACACAACTTACGAGGAAAACCCAAGCGCACCAGTGACGATTTCCGTCTCTCGCTTCTCGAATACAATGTCGCGAACCAGACTAAGCGCCAAGATTTCACCAACTGAGATATCAATCCCTGATGTGTGCCCTCTCGGAAATAGCGATTCCAGTTCAATTACCGTCGTGCTCTCATCTCCTTCGGCGGCGGAATGAATCACACGGCGAATTTGATCATCGAGGATGAGCCGTTGCATGTAGTCCAGCAACTTCGCACTGATCCAACTTGTTCTCCCATGGAGCGTTGCGGAATCCAGGAGTATCTGTGGGCGTGCAGCTGACTGTGCAAGAGAGTTGTACATGGAAAGGAATCCCCCCAGAGTGTCATCACCTGATGGTGTGAAGCCCGATCCCAAGCCCACGATCTCGAGCGCAATTCTCTCGAATTGCTTCTCCATGTTCGACTGTCTTAGACATAGGATTCCGTCGTTGACAAATCGCCTCACGCCTGCGTGGGCAAGGCCTCGCGGATCAAGCACACTTTGGCTCGTGTCAATGATTCCTAAAATGAACGAGACGATTCGCGTGGCAGCTCCTATTCTGTCAGAATCGGGGCTCAGTTGTTTTGCGAGCCATGGTTGACTGTGATATGATGACGCGTCGCTGATGTCAATTGAGACTTCTCTGGTCTGGATCCCTTTTCCGTAAACCAGGAACTGATCCAACGGCTTGACAGCACTTTCGAGATTGGGACTCCACTCGAGGTTGATAGTGATTGGAGATTGCAACGTGCGATTTGTGACGAAAATCAGCTGATCATCTGGGGTCTTCAAGTAGAATGAGTTTGGGAAGGTGTTCAGTACCTGCCCAACCCCCTCTGCGCTTGTTCTTGAGAGTACTTGGGCTGCGAGTGAACCTATGCAGTTGGCCCGCAGGGTGATTGGCATACTTCGGCCCTTAGAGGCCGTACTTCTGCGCGTACGATTTGAGTGCTTGCTTGAAGAGCTCGAGCGGGAATGAGACCATTCCTGCGCCGACCTGTCCGATTCCGGCTTCCTTGTGAGCTATTCCAGTGTTGATGGTGGGTGTGATTCCGGTTCTGACAACTTTGCGGACGTCAACTCCGACTGGTGTGCCTTGGAAGTCAATGAAGGGGATGATGAAGTACTTGTGTTTGGTTTGTGTGATCTCGTACATCCTCTGGGTGTTCTCGATGGCGTAGGCAACGGATCCGCCGACCCATGAAACGATTCCGGGCGCCGCAGCCATGGCGAATCCGCCGTAGCCAGCTGTTTCTGTGATGGAGCTGTCTCCGAGGTCGGGGTTCGCGTCCTTTTCGCTGTATCCTGGGAACCAAACACCTTTCGGCACGGGGGCCGGAGCGGTGAACCATTCGTCGTCAAGTCCGCTCACCCAGATTCCAGCGTCTGTTCCGTTTCTCGTAAGCACCGTGACGATTGTGCTGTACTTGATCTTATGAGCGGCAAACGTCATCGCCTTACCGCTTGCCATTCCCAAGTTGAGCAAAGTGAAGTTGTTCTGAGCCATGAAGTTGAACGACTCGATCAACGTCTTCTTGTCAAGTCCAGTCTGCATCATGTAGGGTGTGATCTCACGCAGGAAGAGTGGCGTTGCAGCGTTGTAGCGATTATGGCAGTCGTCTCCCATCGTCAATGCTTGAATGATGATGGGTTTCATTGGGACGCCGTCTTTCTCCTTCCGTATCTCCTTGATCGTGGCCTCGAGAGTTGTCGCGAGTGTGTCTCGCATCCAAGTCAGTCTCTGAATAACTTCGCTCGAATAGGCACCGTATCTGAGGACCTTCCCGATCCCCTCATTGAGGTTCGAGTAGGTCTTGTTGCCGTACTTACGATCATGCACCACATAGACGGGCATGTTGGGTGAGATGATCCCCGCCATCGGCCCAGCCGCATTGTGATGATGATTCGGAACGAACGTGATCTGACCCGACTTCGCGAGTCTCTCCGCCTCTGCTCCGTCGCGCGCCCACCCCTCATAGATCGAGGCGCCCATGACGGCTCCCTTCATCGGGCCGCTCATCATATCCCATTCTATGGGAGGTCCCGCGTGTAGGAGCATTTTCTCCTTCATGCCGGGGACGACTTTGCGAGCGAGTCCCATGTCAACCCAGACAGGGTCAGACTCCATCATCCTCTCTACGGCTTGCTGGTTGGCTTTCTCAATCTCATCCTTAATCTGGCTAGGATTCCGCGAAGTCACGAAATGTCGCCTGCTCGTTCAACCTTGAACAGAGTATAAGAGAATTTTGAAATGCTTAACTTGTCCTCGCAGATAGTGAGCGCGGGCGCAACCGATTGAGTATAGTGCGCAATCTAGTGAAGAGGAACTTTCACAGAGACTCTGTCCAACTTCTCCACCTGTCAGAGGAAGCAAAGAAGATTGAAGGCATCAAAGATGCCGCGGTTGTCATGGGGACGACGACCAACAAGGAGATTCTGCAGAAACTCGGTCTTCTCACGGATGAAGGTAAAGCGGCTCCAGAGAGTGACATGATACTCGCCGTGATGGCTGACTCTCAGCCGCTCATAGAGAAAGGTCTACAGAAGATCGAAGACATGGTACTCAAACCTCCTCCCGCCAAGGGCAGGAGTTACTTCAGCCTCGAGGCCGCCCTGCAAGCAGTCCCAGATGCCAATCTTGCCGTTGTCTCTATCCCCGGCGAGCACGCAAGAGAAATCGTACTGAAGCTACTCGACAAGGGCATCAGTGTACATCTGTTCAGCAATCACGTCCCGCCCGAGCACGAGCTCGAACTGAAACAGTACGCGAAAGAGAGAGGGCTGCTCGTAATGGGCCCCGGAGCAGGAACCTCCGTCATCGGCGGCAAGGCTATCGCGTTTGCCAATGCTGTGAAGAAAGGTAAGATAGGGGTCGTCGGAGCAGCCGGAACAGGGCTCCAGGAGGTAACAGTCCTACTCAGCGAGGCTGGCCTAGGAGTTTCCGAAGGCTTGGGAACCGGAGGAGGAGACATCAAAGCGAAGATGGGCGGCATAATGATGCTCCAGTCCATCGACGCACTAGAACAGGACCCTGGAAGCAGCACCGTGGTTGTGGTGTCGAAACCGCCGGACACCGACGTGAAGAAGAAGATCATCGACCATGTCGTCAACAGGACCAAGAAGCAGTATGTGACCTGCTTCATAGGTCCCGAAAGCTACGCGATGCCAGCAAGCACGCGAGGACGGGTCAGAGCGACAAAGACACTCCACGCGGCAGTCATGGAAGCGATTCAGGCAACAGAACCAGGCCGTTACGCAGAAATCGCCAAGCCCTTCTCCATGTCCCAGAACGACTTGATGGCTCTCGCGAGCAAGATCTCCAAAGGACTGAATGATAAGCAGAAGTACATCAGAGGGCTTTACACAGGTGGAACATTCGCTTACGAAACGCTCGTCATACTCGGACGCATGATTGGCGACGTGTACTCCAATGCCCCTATCGATGCCAGGCTGAAGCTGGTCAATTCCTACCAGAGCGTAAAGGACTCGATCGTTGACCTGGGCGAAGAGGAATTCACCGTCGGCAGAGCTCATCCAATGATAGACCCCACAATTCGCAAGATGAGGATAGTCGAGGAGGCAAAGGATCCGGAAGTTGCTGTCATCATAATGGACTTCATGCTCGGCTACGGATCGCATTCTGACCCTGCAGGAGCGATGCTTGGCGCAATCACAGATGCAAGGAGGATAGCAGAAAAAGACGGCAGAGTACTGCCGATCCTAGCACACGTATGCGGAACGGAACAGGATCCGCAGCCCCTATCGGAGCAGATCGGAAAGCTGCGAGGTGCCGGAATCGAGGTGCTGCCTACAAACGCGCTCATGGCGATCGCAAGCGCACTAGTTGCCCGAAAAGGAAAGATCGACCGCCCGATCATGGAGGATGTGTACAACACTTACCTGAAAGGATTCTAGCAGGAGGGAATGATTTGGTCGACAAGATCTTGAAGCTCTTCTCTTCGGAGCTCAAAGTCATCAATATCGGGCTCGAGCTCTTCAACGACGCTTTGAAAGCCCAAGGCGTCAACTCCGTTCAAGTCTCATGGCAACCGCCTCCAAAGCTGGAGAAAGAGTACGAGGACATACTCTCCAAGATACTCTAGCTCCGCCTAGAAGGCAGCCCGCAGGAAAGGAGTCGGTATCGTCAACTAGTATTCTTCATGGCCGAGCATGCTCGAAGGACATCAATGTTTCAGTGTAAAACAGCTATATACCGTGACACATGCACGATGGGAAGACCCAACATGACTGATCAGAAGCCCGAAGTCAAAGTGCACATAATCCATCCCACACACGCAATGCTCGTGGGCTCAGACTCGAAGCTGCCCCGCGGAAGCAAGAAGACTTCCTGAGAAATGCTGCCTCTCACCCGCAAGCCAGTAAGTGAGCTCTAGGAAACCCCCGGATCGGGGGCCATTCGTTCATCTGCAGGGAATTGGCTCTTCAGCGTCTGGCCCGTTTTCCCTGATTGTTCTGTTTGGCATACTCGAGTATGGCTTCTATGATCTGCTTGTATGTCCCGCAGCGGCAGATGTGCCCGCTCAGGTAGTCTCTGATCTCGCTCTCGGTCGGGTCGGGATTGACTGAGAGTAGATAGTGCGCAGTCAGCACGAACGAGGGTGTGCAGAATCCACACTGCATCGCCGCTTTCTCAACGAAGATCTTCTGCAAAGGAGAAAGCTGTCCTTCTGGTGCTAATCCCTCTGCTGTCTTCACTTCTCTGCCGTCTGCCTCCACCGCCAACACTAGACACGACTTTACAGGCTTCCCGTCGAGGAGAACCGTGCACAGACCGCATTCCCCTCTCCAGCACCCGGCCTTCACGCTCTTGACGCCGACTTTGTCGCGTATGACATCTAGGAGCAGCTCGTTGTCTTTGATTGTGACCTTGCGGTCCACACCATTTACCTTGATGCTGATCACTTGTGTCATTTTGCTCAGCTCCCGAGCAACCTCCGAAAGGCCTTAACTGCGAGCACTTCCAGCATGTGTGATCGGTACTCTGCCTTCGCAAGAACATCTGTCATCGGTTCCGCGCTTTTCTTGATCGACTCGATCGCTTCGTCTATCAGCTTCGGAACAGGAGTCTTGCGCTTGAATATGTCCTCGACTTCGTGGACTCTCTTTGGGATCGGGGCGATTGCACCATAGGCGAACCTTACGGTTCGCGTTTCGGCCCGTGAAGGATTCGCGCACAGCGCGGCTACACTCACGATGCTGAACTCGCTGCTCGAAGTGTGTTTCAGGAAGAGACTCTTCGAGTTCTCAGGAGGAGGCTTCAGATGAACCGCAGCTACGAGTTCATTGGGTTCCAGTGCATTCTCTGCTACACCTTTGATGAACTCGTTCATTGGGATACGTCTTGTGCCTTTCACGCTCGCGGCTTCGACTTCTGTGTCAAAGATCAGCAACGGTGTTGGGCCGTCAACGTATGGGAGTGCTTCGCAGATGTCTCCTATGATCGTTGATCGGTTCCTGAGAAGTGGATCGCTCAGAAGAGAGACACAATCATGAAGCGCCTTGTACTTCTCCTTGATCGGCGCAAAATCGAGAAGTTGATTCATGTTCACCGCAGCGCCGATGGTCAGCCCTTTGGAACCATCATCGCGAAGTGTCTGGAGTTCCTTGATCGCTTTGATATCAACAACCCATCTCGGCTCGACAAGGCGCTCCTTCATGAAGGCGAACAGGCCAACACCACCCGCTAGGATCTCCGCCTCGTCTTTGTGTTGGTCGATGAATTGGAGTGCCTCTTGCAGCGACTTCGGCTTCACGTATTCGAAGTCGGGTAATGTCAGGTATGCTGATCCGAATGACATCTCACTCGCCTCCGCTCTCTCTCAGTTTTCGTCTTGCTTCTTCGATCAGTTCTGGTCTCTGTTCCTGTATCGCTCTCCAGACATTCTCAGGTGACATTGGAAGTTTTGTGATCTGCACGCCGATCGCGTTGTAGATTGCGTTCGCGATCGCTGGGGCAACTGCGACCATGACAAGTTCGCCAAGGCCTCGGGCACCGTGTGGCGCGTTGCTCTGAGGTGTCTCCAGGATGATCTCCTGTATCTTGTGCGGCATCTCTTTGGCTCTCATTATCCTGTAGTTGGAAAGATTGGGGTTCACCACCCAACCCTGCTCGTCGAAGACGATCTGTTCGTAAAGCGCGACACTCTGCCCCATTACCCAGCCCCCGTCTATCTGTCCGTTCACTAGAAGTGGATTGATGGCCTTGCCAACATCGAAAGCCTGAGCCGCATTGATAATCTCGATCTCACCAGTCAAGACATCGACTTCTATCTCGACGCCTGCTCCGCCGAAAGTGTGGAATATTGTTGGGACTCCTTGGCCTGTGTCCGGGTCAAGGTAGGTCGTCAACGGTGACATGAATTTCCCTCGACCAATTATCGGCCCGCCGATCGACCTTCCATCCGGATATGTGTAGCCGAACACGACCTCAGAGAGTGGGAGCCTGTGCCATGGTGCACCTTTGATGAAGACCTGCTCGTTCGCGATCTCAAGCTCCTCAGGCTTGACCTTCAAGACTTGTGAAGCAACATCTTTGATCTGTGCTTTGGCGTCTCGGAGAGCATCCATCACCGCTATTCCGTCAGTGAATAGTCCGCGACTACCGACAGTCTGCCAAGTGTAGGCTGACAAGTCAGTGCTTCGAACAAGTCCAACTCGGACCTTGTCTACCGGTATTCCCAACTCATCAGCTACGATCTGACTGAGGCTTGTCGGTGTTCCTTGGCCAAAAGAGGCTGTTCCAATGTTCAGGTCGACGGAGACATCCTCGTTGAACTTTATGATTGCAGAGGCAGCGGCGTTCGGCGGCTGTGCAGGCCCTTTGATGCACAATGCGAGGCCTTTGCCTCTATACCTACCTGGGCGTTTCGCCTTCTCGGAAGGCTTCCCCCAGCCGATTGCCTGAGCGACAGATTTCGCAAGTGCGACAGGGTCACCTGTATCCTCTCGCAGCCGCTCACCAGTTCCAGTCTCCGACTCTCCAGGTTTGAGTAGGTTTCTCAGCCTAAGTTCGAGTGGATCGATCTTCAGCTTCACGGCGGCCATGTCCATGATTCTCTCAAGCGCCCAGTGGCTTTCTGGGTAGCCGAATCCCCGCATCGCGCTCGTTGGACCCTTGGTCGTGTAGACCGCGAGTGACTCGCAGAAGATGTTAGGGACTTCGTAGCATCCTTCGGACGAATATCCGGCGGCTCGGCAGACGTTCACAGTGTAGTCCGCGTAGCCCCCTGCATCCATCACGAACCGTGCCTTGTACGCAATCATCCTTCCCTCTTTCTTGAATCCAGCTTTCACCGACGCCTGGAAGCCTTCCCTGACGGGTGCAGAGCAGAACTGCTCTTTCCTAGAAAGTACAAGTCTTACGGGCCTGTATCCTGCTCTCCTTGAAAGCAACGCGACGAGTGGCTCCCAGCCGATTCCGACCTTGCCGCCGAATCCTCCTCCGCATAGGGGCGCCTTGACTACTATCTTGTCGATCGGTATCCCAAGTGACAACGCCATCAGATAACGTGTCGAGAAAGGTGACTGTGTGCTCGTCCAGATCTCAATAGTTCCGTCCCTCTTGTAGTGAGCGACTATAGACTGGAGTTCCATGAACCCGTGGCTAGCGTGAGGAATGCCAAACTCTCCCTCGACAACAACATCAGATTCCTGAAGCCCTTTCTCAGCATCACCTTTCACAAGCCTGAACTGGTTGGCTATGTTCGTGCCTGGAACGGGCTTGAACGCCGGCGAGACACGGTACTCGGCCAGTTTCTCGTGGACCAACGGCGCGCCGGGTTTCAGTGCCTCGACTGGGTCGAATACAGTCGGCAAAGGTTCGTATTCGACTTCGACCTGATCGATTCCTCGTTCAGCGGCCTCTAGCGTTTCGGCGATCACCGCCGCGACTGGGTGACCTACCCACCTCACTTTATCGATGGCCAGTACGTCTCTGTCACCGACATAGATGCCAAGCCTGTAGGGGAATTCCTGACCAGTGGCTACGGCAACTACTCCCGGAACCTTCTCAGCCTTGCTAGTGTCTATCTTGACTATCTTCGCGTGTGCGTGAGGGCTCGTCACGAGTTTCGCGTGCAGCATTCCTGGGAGTTCAACATCGAAAGCGTAAGTCGCAGTGCCGGTGACTTTCAAGAAGGAATCGTATTGGGGCATCGACTTTCCAATGTAGCCCATTTAGATCTTCTCGAACTCGTTGTGGATTAGGACGAGACCACTTTCGGCTTTAACGATATCGGCCTTTCCTGAGAACCGGTTTCGATTATCAGGACTAGTATTGTCTGGTAGCTAAGAGGGAAAGATGATCAGGTCTTCATCTGTGCTGCATCAAGAATCGCATCGACTATTTGCCTATATCCAGTGCATCTGCAGAGTACTCCCTCAATCGCCTCGACAACCTCTTCCCGTGTCGGCGAGGGGTTACGTTTGAGCAGAGCCTCTGCTGCGAGTACAGCTGCTGGTGTGCAGAAACCGCACTGGAGCGCCCCGTGCTCAACGAACTTCCTTTGAACGGGGCTAAGCACTCCGTCCTTAGCAATACCTTCGATTGTGGTTATCTTGTGTCGTTCAGCCTCCACTGCGAGTATCAAGCACGATTTCACTGGGTTGTCGTCCATGAGGACTGTGCATAGGCCACAGTCTCCACGTTCACACGCTGCTTTGGGCCCTGTGAGTGCTAGGTTATGTCGCAAGACCCACAGTAGTGTCTTGTTGGATTCGACTTCAACAGTACGGTCAATCCCGTTGACGGTCAAGTGTATTGTGTGCTTGCTCAACCTAGTTTGCCTCCCACAACCGACGTAGCAGTCGTCTGGTCAGAACCTCGACGAGGTTGGTCCGATACTCTTTGCCCCCTCTCACATCTGTGATCGGTGAAATCGTCTTACTCACGATCGGCATCGCTTGATCGAGAAGCTCATCGAGTGGTTTGTCTCTCTCAAAGATCTTCTCCGCTTCGAGCGCCCTTACAGGTGTGGGCGCTACAGAAGCATAGGCGAGCCTGACAGTCTTGCTTGATTTGCTGCTGGGGGTGACAAGTCCTCCGACTCCGACTACAGCCAAATCCTCTCCCATGGTTCTGCGAGCCTTCAGGTAGCCGCTTCTGGATCCTTTTGGTGGAGTCGGTACGTTGATCGAGGTCACCATCTCACCTCGTGCCAGAACCGTCTTCTTTACACCGGCAAAGAACTCTCGGACCGGAATACTCCTCCTGCCTTTCCGACTGGCTACGTTGACTGCCGCTTCAAGGACTAGAAGTGCCGGGGCTGAATCCGCTGCTGGAGAGGCATTGCAGATGTTCCCAGTAAGCGTGGCCCGGTTCCGGATTTCATAGTCTCCGATCGTGCTCACAGCTTCGCACAGGACTGGGAAGTGCTTCGATGTCGCATCATAGTGAAGGAGTCTGTTCAGTGTCACTGCGGCTCCGATGCTGAGTCCGCGTTTTTCATCGAACGAGAGGTCGTGAAGTTCCTTCATTGCTTTGATGTCGATGACTGCTTTTGGAATCCGTTCTCGAGCTCGAAGACTGACGATGAGATCTGTTCCGCCGGCCAGCAGTCTCGCGTCTTGCCCATGCTTGTCGAGTAGTTCAAACGTCTCTTCGATCGTTTTCGGAGCAATATAGTCGAATTTTGGAAGCATTCTGTTCACCTTTTCCGTGCAAGAAGCTCCGGTTTCTGCTGCTTGATCGTCGTCCAGATGCTCTCAGGCGTCATTGGAAGTTTGAACATCTGTACTCCAGTTGCGTCGAAGATGGCGCCTGCTATGGCGGGCGGTATCGAGAGCATGGTCAATTCTCCTATACCTCTTGCACCGTAAGGTCCGTCGCTCTGAGGATTCTCGATCAACGTGACAACGTGCTCATCTGGGACATCAGATGCCCTTGCGATCTTGTAGTCGGTGAAATTGCTGTTGAGCATCACGCCAGCTTGATTGTAGACGTATCCTTCCATCAGGCCGATGCTCAGTGATTGCAGCATACCGCCGTAGACTTGTCCCCGGACTAGGAGCGGGTTGATCGCTTTTCCTATGTCAAATGCTGAGGCGACCTTGAGCACTTCCACTTCTCCGGTTTCAGGGTCAACTTCAATCTTGACTGCTTGTGCTCCGAAAGTCCACTTGAGCGCAGGGAAGCCTTGGCCGGTTTCAGGGTCAAGGTACGTCAGTCCGCGTGGAACGTATCCGCCTCGCCCGATCACCGGGCCGCCTATTGCGGTGCCGTTCGGGTATGTGTAACCCATCGCGAACTGTTGTAGAGGAATGCCCTTGTCAGGCTGTCCCTTTGGGAAGACCATCTCGTTCTCAAGTACTAGATCCGCTTTCGGAACTCTGAGCGCCTGCGCCCCCATGTCGAGGATCTGTTCCTTTGCGTCTCGAGCAGCGGCGATGACCGCTCTGCCCTCCATGAAGAGGTTCCTGCTGGCAACAGTCTGCCACGAGTAAGGCGTCAGATCCGTGATCCTAACTGGGACCACTCGGATCTTCTCGAAGGGCATACTGAGCTCCTCAGCCGCTATCTGAGCGAGACTTGTGGTCGTTCCTTGACCGATCTCGGTCACACCAACAGAGAGGTTAGCGCTGCCGTCTTCATTGAACTTGATGATCGCAGAAGAAGCTGCATTTGGAGGCATCGCAGGAGCCTTCCACAACGCAGCAATTCCGATACCTTGCAGTCTGCCATCGCAAGTCTGTTTCTCTTTCTTCCCCCAGCCTATGGATTCGGCGGCTGCTTTGATGCATTGGTCAACTCTGCCTGCGTCTTCTCTGAGCTTCTCTCCTGTAGCTGTGATCGAGCCGGGCCGTAATGCGTTTCTCAGTCGGATTTCTACCGGGTCGATCCCGATCTTGTGTGCGACCATGTCCATCTGACGTTCGATGGCCCACAGGAACTCGAGGTGTCCAAAACCTCGGTATGCAGTTCCGTACGGATGATTCGTGTACGCTGTGATTGAATCACAGTGAATGTTAGGCACTTCATACGGGCCGGTGCAAGAGTAACCCGCAGCTCGGCCGATGTTGACACCATAGTCCGCGTAGGCGCCGGCGTCGTAGATGTACCTCATCTGTTCTGCTATGATCTTTCCATCTCCGTCAACCCCGGTCTTGATCGAAGCGTAGAATCCTTGTCTCAACGGAGCTGTGGTAAACTCCTCTTCACGCGTCAGGAGGAGCTTGACTGGGCGACCTCCCGAGAACTTCGAAAGGAGCACGGCGAGAGGTTCGAAGTTGATGCCCGCTTTTCCACCGAAGCCTCCGCCTACATGCGGAACGTGAACGTTGATCTTCTGCAATGGCATTCCAAGCGCGTGACTCAGTATGTAGCGCACAGCAAATGGTGACTGCGCACACGTCCAGACTTCAGTGCTTCCATCCTGGAAATACTGTGCTATGCATGCACGTGGCTCCATCGCCCCATGGCTGACTTGAGGCATTGAGAATTCGTTTTCAACGATCGTTCTTGCACGCTTGAAGCCGTCTTCTACATTGCCCTTGCGGATTTTGAAGATGTTCGCGATGTTTGTTCCAGGAACGGGAGTGAACACAGGTGAGTGTTCATACTGGGCAAGGTCTTCGTGGAGGAGCGGGGCACCCGGCTTCAGCGCCTCATTGACATCGAACACTGGTGCTAACGGTTCGTACTTTACGTCGATTAGCTCGATGGCTTCCTCAGCCGATTCTTCAGATTCGGCTGCTACTGCCGCGACGGGTTCGCCTGCCCATCGTACCTTGTCTTTGGCAAGGACCATCTTGTCTCTGACGTACAGGCCCATCCTATAGGGGAACGCCTGCCCGGTGATGGCCGCGACAACTCCAGGATGCTTCTCCGCTCGCTTCGTATCGATACTGAGAATGCGAGCGTGAGCATGTGGACTTCGAAGGAACTTCCCATACAACATCGCGGAGACTTCCATATCCGCGACGAACTTTGCCATACCGGTGATCTTTTCGAAGGCGTCAACTCTAGGCAGTCCCTTGCCAACGTACTTGTAGCCCAAGAGGTCACCAGCACAATTGGCTTCGCTCTGGAGAGCGTATTAACTAATCGTATCGACTGTTGGGACGACTCAAGACTACTGTGAGACTTTCTTCGTCACACATTCAAGTGTCTGATTGACAACCTTCTGCGAGGCGCCTTCGATGAGGCTCCCGGCGACGCTTCCGAGCGGGCCGCTCACGGTGGCTTCAGCATTCCACCCAAGCTCGCTACCTTCCGGATGCGGGCTGCAAGTGATCTGTATCTCAGCTCTGAATGCGCTCGCGGCGCCTGAGCCGTCAACTAGCAGTTTTGCTCGGCGATTTGCAGGATCCTCTTCCAACACTCGACTGTTGACCTTGAATGTTCCCTTGATGAATCCGACGCCCATCTTCACTTTCGCCTCGGTACGCTTGCCATCTAGCACCTTGTATTCTTCCACGCCTGGCAGGCACTGTGCAACCGATTCTGGCGAGGAGATGAAGTTCCAAAGCTTGTCAGGCGGAGCCTTCACAACTGCTTTGCCTTCAAAATGCATTCCAATTCACAGCCGTAAGGTCGGCTTGGCTTCTATATTGCTCTTTTCGGTTTCTCGAAAGAACTGTGTTATCCCACAACATATTGCACACTATCGAACTGGGCAACTAGAGTATGCCTGCATTAAGTAACTCCGGCAGAAGCCTGCTTCAGAGAACGCTCGATGCCTCTCTTTTCTCGTAGAACACATCGCAAGACCATGATGTGCAAGATGTCCTGGGATAACACAGGTTTCTCGAAAGAACGAAGAAGGAAGAGGAAAAAGGGAGGTAACTTCTGAGAGCGTGGATGCTTTCTACTCGACGAAGGCGACGACCCGTGCGAAGGCTGCTTCGCCTCCGCGAAACTTCCATGGGAAGCATCCTATTGTGACACGCTTGTCCAGAAGTTGGCCGATGTCTCCGCCAAGGTTCTCCATGTGTATGATGTCGTGTGGGAAGAGCTTGTTGTGCGTGACCTGATAGTCTTCCATCGGAAACAGCTTCTCTAGACTGCCTTTTCCGAACTTCTGTTCAGCAAACGCACGAACCTTGGGGACGCATCTTAGACCAAATTCTGGATGCCCGATGGGCAGATTCAGTGGATGGTCCGTCGAGACAGCGTCGACTCCCCAGACCTTGATCTTGCGACGTATGAGCCAGTCGACCCAATCTCTTGATGGTCCCGGGTGCATCTGGATGTATCGTTCTTCGTCCGCCATTCCTTGGGGCTGGTACCACGAGTATTTGTACCACCCTGTGTGCACCACGAGTATGTCGCCATCGTGCAAGTCGACACGCTTCTCAACCATCTCCGGTGTGTAGAGGCCCAGATCTCCAACGTCGCCAACATCGACGATGACTCCGGGTCCATAGAGCCATTCGAGTGGAATCTTCTCAATGTCCTTGCCGCCTGTGACGAAATGCAGTGGTGCGTCGAGGTGTGTTCCAATGTGATTCGAGGTCATGATATACTGCGCGTTCACGCCGTGCTCAGATTTTCGTTTAATGTACTTGACTTCAAACGGAGGGTACAGCGGCCAGAACGGAGTATCCTGGCACAGAGGCTGCGACAGATCGATCAATTTCATTGCCTTGCGACCTCGAGTCTACCGTGAGACTGAGAACTTTACTTAAAGACTACGTAAGTAGTCTCGCTTAGAACAGCTAGCATCAATTCACATGACTATGCCATTCACAACGACATCGCTGCTATTCTATTAGCCTCCGCCCACGATTTCCATAATGTCGACGCTGTCGATCGTAACATCATCCTTCTCCGTGAGCTGAGTATTCAGGCCATTGAGCATTCTGATGCTGTGTCCATTCACTAGCAGGATGAGGCTTGGGCTGAGTTCTCGCGAGCCCGGATCAAAGATGTACTTCTCAGCTTCTTCTCCAATTCTACGGATTAGCGCGTCCAATAGGTCACCGACGTTCCTCACGGTTTCAGTCAGCTCTATTTGGTTCGATTCCGCGACCATCCGGAGGCGACCGTGCAGTTTCACTCGGATTGCCATAGTGACCGGCACAACAATAGTAATTGCGGGAATATATGTTCCTCAAGCATCTGCGTTGAAGATCCACGAGCGTTTTCGTAGACACATAACATGATGTCATCTTGAAGGAATCGCAATCCGCACAACCCGCGGGATACTGTACGATGCCGCTTGCGTAAATGACGCCGATTACTCCGCCATAATCTGTCCTGTTCGTCTGGGGGGTAGCGGTTGATGGTGTGGGCTAGTTCGCTGTCCAATCAGTTGTTTCAATGGAGCCCTAAGGAAAGCCGATTAGCGTTAGAATTCCCAGCACGATGAAGATGATCGCTGATACTCTCCTAATTCTCTCCGTTGGTAGTCGCTTGCCGAGAGTGCTTGCCAGCATAATGCTCAGACCGTCAATCACTGCAAATGCGACCAACGCGCCGGTGAACACGAGTAGCGGTTGGGCAAACCGAACTGAAAGAGCTACTGTCACGATCTGAGTCTTGTCGCCCATCTCCGTCAAGACTATCAAGAGCAACGCGGTTCGAAATGGGCCCCCCGAACCTTTTGTTGCAACATCATTCTGAACATCTATCCTGAGCATCAAGAGACCCACGATCACGAACATGAGCCCCGAGATGGTCGTGAGCACGGACAATGGGACTACCGTCAAGAGCACTTGTCCGACTGCCACGCCTGCACCTGCAACCACTGCAAATCCAGCAATCATACCGAAAAAGATGGCTGCGGGTTTTCGGAGGCTGGCGGCCAACAGCATAAGCCCTAGCTGAGTCTTGTCAGCGAATTCAGCTGCAGCAATTGTGAGCAACGTTGCTGCGAAGGCCTCCGTTGCCAGATCCATTGCCAGCTCTCCGGTGCTCTGAGGTGAACCTCTGATGGCGTCGTCCCCTAGATATGGGGATATAGCTCGGGCTCCGAACTGGAGTGACACACGCTAGACTGCCTCCATTTGGCATTGATCATAACGAGATGCACGTAGAAGAATCTCGTCTTCTCAGCGAATGGGATCACATTCCTGTGGTGGCCTCGTAGAGGTGATTCTCGCAAACGTGTCCCGATTGCGAAGGGGAAGTGTTCATCTACAGGCAACATGGACTGAGCGTAGATCTATCTGACTCATGCTGTGAGTGCCTTGGCAACCACTGGCTCGGAAGAAAAGGCGTGGCACGCGCTCGATCCAGCGGAAGCGATTCGGGCGTTAGAATCAAGCAAGGAATTGGGGCTTACGGATGATCAGGCTATCTCCAGAGCAGCCATCTACGGGCCTAACGTACTAGAGACAGGGAAGAGGGCTTCCGCTATCCGGGTCTTCCTTGGGCAGTTTTCCAACTTGTTGATTGGCATCCTGCTCATTGCGACAGTAATCTCGGCATTGTTGGGCGAGATTGTAGACGCCTTGGTCATTTTCGTGATCGTTCTCTTCGCTGTTCTCTTAGGATTTTTGCAGGAATTCAGAGCAGAGAGAGCACTCGAATCTCTCAAGAAGATGCTCAGCCCCACCTCCACAGTCATACGCAATGGCCTCCGCAAGGAGATTCCAGCGTCACAGCTTGTTCCCGGTGATATCCTGTTGTTGGAGGCTGGGGACAAAGTCGACGCGGACGCACGCCTGATAGAAGCGTTCAACCTTCAGTTGAATGAGGCCCCGCTCACAGGCGAATCCACTCCCGTCATGAAAGTAACTGACAAACTGGGCGAGGCTCTGTCCCTTGCGGACAGACTCAACATCGTATTCGCCGGAACGACCATAACACAAGGCCGAGCAAAGGCTTTGGTCGTAAGTACTGCTACTCACACCGAATTCGGAAAGATTGCAACTGAGGTAGCAGCAATCGAGACCGAAGAGACTCCTCTGGAAAGACGCATGAAAGAAATCGGCGAGAAACTCGGTAGAATCGCCCTCATCGTAGTGACAGTGATAGCGTTCGGCGGATTATTGGAGGAATTTGCGAGGACGGGAACCGTAGGAATGGACTTCGTAGTGAGAATCTTCCTCTTCGCGGTCGCGTTGGCTGTGGCAGCTATCCCGGATGCTTTGCCGGCAATTGTCACCGGCAGCCTGGCGATCGGCATGCATATCATGGCCAAGAGGAATGCGCTTGTGCGCAGAATGCCTGCCGTCGAAACTCTTGGTGCAACTCAGATAATCTGCACAGATAAGACGGGAACCTTGACAAGAGGCGAGATGACGGTACGCCGACTGTACCTCTCAGGAGCAAAATTCGAGGTTACGGGAAAGGGTTACGAACCGAAAGGTGAACTTCTACCGAGTGACGGCTTCTCAGAATCCAGTAGCCCAGAAGCTGGAAACAGGTTTGCGACGGCAGCCCTGCTGTGCAGCGATGCGCTGCTGGTCCAAGAAGGAGGAGAGTGGATCGTCAAAGGAGACACCACCGAAGGCGCACTCGTGACCTTAGCTGAAAAGGTCGGAGTCAAGCAGAACGAAGTGCGCGATCTGCATCCCAAGGTGGGCGAGATATCTTTCACTTCGGAGAGGAAACGCCTAACGACTGTCCATGTTGAACCTAATGGCAGAATAATTGCCTACATGAAGGGCGCACCAGACGTCGTGCTACCACTATGTTCTTCCATCTTTGAAAACGGAAAGGCCAGAGAGCTCAAAGACAACGGCCGGGAGAGTATTCTCAGAGTAAATGAAGAGATGGCGCTCAGGGCTCTGCGAGTCATCGCCGTAGCCGAGAAGGAGCTGCCATCTATCCCAAAGAACTATTCTGAGCAACTGATTGAATCCAACTTCACGTTTCTGGGTCTAGCAGGAATGATGGATCCACCTCGACAGGAAGCCATAGAGGCAGTTCACACGGCGAAAGCTGTCGGCATGAAACCAATAATGATCACGGGGGACCACAAGCTCACCGCTTTGGCCATAGCGAGGGAGACTGGAATCTATGAAGAAGGCGACTTGGTCCTAACAGGCGATGAGGTTGACAGCCTCCGCGACGGGGAATTCGAGGACAAAGTAGAGAAGATCAGTGTCTACGCTCGTGTCTCTCCAAGCCACAAACTGAAGATCGTTGACGCTTGGAAGAAGAAGGGAAAGGTCGTCGCTATGACGGGTGACGGCATCAACGACGCGCCTGCCCTGAAGAAAGCCGACATTGGCATTGCTATGGGAATCACCGGAACTGATGTTGCCAAGGAATCCGCTGACCTCGTGCTGGCCGACGACAACTTCGCCACCATAATCAAAGCGATCGAACTTGGAAGATGGATCTATGAGAATATCAAAAAGTATCTGGCGTATCTTCTCCAGGCGAACTTCGTAGAGATAGCAGTCATCACACTTGCTGCTCTGATAATTCTGCCCTTGACGGGAGCTCATGCTGAGGACGCACTGCCGTTACTTGCCGTCCAAATATTGTACATCAATCTTGCCACGGACGGCCTGCCAGCAATAGCGCTTGGTTTTAGTCCGCCCGACCCAGATCTAATGAAGAAGCCGCCAAGACTGAAAGAGGAGTCAGTCTTCACGAAGGAGGTCGTGCGGCTAATAATTCTGTCTCTGGTTGTACAGACGCCTCTCCTACTCTTCGGGTTCATATCCGGTTTGTCGGAAGGACTAGTTGCGGCTCGGTCAAGGCTGTTTCTGATGTTCATTGGTGTCGAATTGGCAATTGCGCTCAATTGTCGATCGCTCAGACACTCCGTGATTGAAATCAGGCCGCACAAATGGCTGGTAATTGCCGTCCTCTGGGAGGTTTTCCTGATAGTTGTGCTTCTGTTGATACCTCCAGCGAGAAACGCTCTGGGCATGATCTTCCCTTCTAGCACAGATCTAATATGGATAATTGGAGGAGCAATAGTAACCGTCGTCAGCATGGAAATACTGAAGAGACTCACCAAGCTACACTGACAGAAACGGATTGGCGCGCTATGGACCTGCTTCGTGATCGGCCTGAACGGTCTAGTCGATGTCTTGACTAGGAAAGTCGCTCGAATCTAAACCCTTGGACGTCTTTTCCTCTGATCTTGCGGATGTGGCCCCAAACAGGACGAACTCTATCACCGATCTTGATACCTTCACTCAGGACTTGGCCAGTGACTCTGACCTTGCCGTCGAACTCAACTATTGCCAGCGTCAATGGCAACTGTTCAATTCCCTCTGGTATCGCCCAGAGCTTTGTGTATGTCAAGACCGTGCCTTCGCCTCCAAGAGGGTATTCCTCGAAGTCCCTCCCTCTGCATGAGGAGCACAGGAATCGCTTCGGATAGACAATCGCTCCGCATTTCTTGCACTTGTACGCGACGAGTCTATTCTCACTCATCTAGGGTCTCTCCAAGACAAAGGCCAGTATGTTGTTGGCGAAGCCTCCGAGGTTACAGGAGAATCCTCGTTTGGCATTCTTTACTTGACGCTTGTCCGCTTCTCCTCTGAGTTGCCAAGTCAGTTCCACTACTTGGGCAACGCCAGTAGCCCCCACTGGGTGGCCCCTGGCTTTCAGTCCACCCGACGGGTTGATCGGAAGTCTTCCTTCGAGCGCAGTTACACCGTCGCGGAGCGCCTTGCTTCCGGCCCCTTTCTTGAAGAAACCCGCATCTTCGCTCTCAACTATCTCCAGTATAGTGAAAGCATCGTGCAGCTCTGCAAGGCTCATGTCTTGGGGGGTTGTCTTGCTCATCTTGAAGGCTTGCGCAGCCGAAACCCTTAGTGCTTCCAGCACTGCTGGGTCTTTCCTGTCTTGGACTGCCATCTTGTCGGTTGCTTGACCGATTCCCGCAATCCTGATTGGCGTATCTGTGAACTCCCTTGCCTTCTCGGTGGCGCATAGGAGGACTGATGCTGCTCCATCGGTGACGGGGCAGCAGTGGTACATGCGAATTGGATCTGCTATGATGGGATTATTCACCTCGGCTTCTGGTGAACCGTAGATTCCCTCTAGTGCTATGGGTTGTTGGATGTGTGCGTATGGATTCTTCGAACCGTTGAGATGATTCTTCACTGCGACACGTGCCAAATCCTCCTCGGTCAAGCCATACCGTTCCATGTAGAGCCTTGTGAGCATGCCTGCCAAGGACGGAAGGGTGACACCATGAACGTACTCAGCCTCGATGTTTGTCATCGTGGCTATGTAGTCCGTTATTGTTTCACCAGGCACATGCCGCATCTTCTCGCCTCCTGTGACGAGAACCGTGTCATACATGCCGCAAGCGATCCCGCAGTAGGCGTTCTTGATGGCCGAGCCTCCTGATGCGGGCCCGTTTTCGACTCGGTCTGCCGCTGCAGGAATCAGCGCCAGCTGATCAACTAGGGCGCTACCGATCGCAACTCGGTTGTTCAGCTCACCAGCCAGCATACTGGCCGCGTAGACTGCGTCTACGTTCTTCTCGCTTGCGCCAGCATCCTCAAGAGCTCTGAGGCTCGATTCGACCATAAGGTCGATGAGGGTCTTGTCGTCGTGCCTGCCAAACTTCGTCATTCCACAGCCTACGACAGAGACATCTCGCGAGTCTGATCCCCTCGTCACTCTTTGGATACCCAATCTAAAGGTGCAATCTCGAACGTGGCCGAACGCTTCAGCAAGTCTTCAGGAACAGGTCTAGATCCCATTACAAGTCGAGGCTTGACTTTGTTGTAGATGTCTCTAGTTATCACCCAGGTCTTTACTCCACCGAGCTCATGCTGCACTCCAGGTTTGACCTGAAGTCCCCACTCCACGATCCAGCGACGGAAACCGATTGGGCTCTCTGCGGTGACAAGGATCTCTTCGGCTCCCAGAGTCTCCATCGAATGCTCGTGTTTGGCTGCAAACAAGTGAGCTCCCACTCTTGCACCTCGTTTCAAGG
>JBAVVE010000035.1:0-16134 GCA_049697135.1 Bathyarchaeia archaeon
GGCAATGACAGTTTGAAGATGATATCGTAGACGACACGGAGCGGCGGCGCCTTCAGCACCTTGGCAGCGCTGATCAGCTCGGGATCGATGCGATTCATTGCAAGATAGATCGGAAACTCCATGAAGACCACGTACGTCTGGAGCCAGATGATGTACAGCGTGTTACGCGAGAAAAGGAGCGCCTCTAAGGGTTCCTTGATGAGCCCCAAGGACATCAGACTGAAGTTGACTATCCCGCCCCTGCCCAAGATCGCGATCCATGCAACAGTCCGAATGCTCCAGTCGATCAAGAACGGCACGATGAGCAGGGTAATCACATAGTTCTTGAAGGCCGGGCTCTTGATATGGAACGTTAGGAAGTAGGCGAGCGGAAATCCGAAAATGAAGCATATGATCGTTGCCAGAAAGGCTAGAGTGAATGTGTTCACTAGAAGTACGGGCGTTTGCGGCGAAGTGAAGAAGGCGACATAGTTCTCAACGGTGAATATCGGCAGGTAGCCGGTTGACAAAGCCGCGGTGGAGTAGAAACTCACAACAACCATTATGGCGAGCGGGAGCACGAGAAAGATCACGCTAAGGACCAGACCCGGGATTAGAAGCAGGTAGCCCGAATGCCGCCCTAGTCGAAAAGTCGGCCTCGTCTTGGTTGGAGAAAGCGAAGGCTGTGCCGTCATGCTTGGAAGTCACTTCCCGTAGATGACTTCTTCGATGTTTAGACCCTCAATGACACTCGGTTTCTCAATGAGGATCGCGTCATGCGCACGCCATCCCGCTACGCTCTCGCCGCCCGTTAGCAACACGGCGGCCTCTGGCGGTACGTTCACCCTCAGTGATATGCCACCCGGCGCTTCAAAGAGGCATTCCACCGAATTCCCAAAGTAATACGTGCTGACCAGCTTCGCCTGAATGTGGTTTTCGCATTGCAGGGCCTCCTTGCCCAAGACGACTGCTTCTGGCCGCACACCATACGCCAACTTTCGGCCGGAGTAGTCCTGGCCTTCATCCGCTGACGCCTGCAGCTCGCCCAATTCCGTCTTGACAGCGTACCGTCCGTTGCGCTTCCCCAGAACCTCGCCGCTGAAGAGATTGATGTCCCCAACGAAGCGAGCTGCGAAGACCGTAGCAGGTCGGCTATAGATGGCGTCAGGTTTCCCGAGTTGTTCGATCACTCCAGTGTTCATAACCATCAGCGTCTCCGCCAAGCTGAGACCGTGTTCCTGCACGTGAGTCGTCAAGATGAAGGTCGTGCCCAAGCGTTTGTGAAGCAGCTTCAGCTCCTCCATTAACTTTCGCTGCAGCCTATAATCGACATGGCTCAGAGGCTCATCCAGTAGCAGTACGGCTGGATTGACAACAATCGCTCGTGCTAGGGCGACGCGTTGGCGTTGTCCTCCGCTAAGCTCCAATGGGGAACGTCTCTCAAATCCTTCCATACCAACCAATTTGAGAGATTCCTTGACCTGCTTCTCGGTTTCCGCTCGGTCCTTGGCAAGCATCTTGAGTCCGAAAGCGATGTTATCGTATACGGACATGTGTGGAAACAGTGCGTAGTTCTCTAGCATCATCGAGATGTCGCGCTTGTGGGGAGGTATCTGTTTCACTTCTGTCCCCCTGATGAAGAGTTGACCAGCCTCATAGTCTAGGAGTCCGGCGATAACCTTGAGCAAGGTGCTCTTGCCGCAACCGCTGGGCCCTATCATTACGAAAAAGTCGCCCTCATCCACAGCAAAGGAGACTTTGTTCAGTGCAAGAACTTCCTTACCATACCACTTCGTCAGGTCTCTAGATTCTAGAACCTTCAAGATCACAATGCCCCCACGGCAGTCTCTAGAGCCAAAGGAGCTAGTTCATGGATTAATAAAGCGTCTCATCATGCTATGCGATTCCACACTTGAGGGCTTGATGGACTGCTCACTCGATCCTGCGCGTTGGAATGTTCTAGGGCCTCAAGCCCGTCTCGCTTGCGAGTCACAGCTCTCCGGGAGGACTGTGATCAACACGTCGAGGTCCAGTCTGTCTACCTAGGTGATCGAACCGCTACTGCCGTCGAGTCGGAATTGCCAGATCTTTGGCTGGATGTCGTCTTGATCTTTGACCCTCCAGTCTACTGATGCCACGTCTCCATGTGTCTCTTATCTGCTTCCGTGAGGTATTCCGGGAAGTACTTCGTGTAGTATCCCAGGTCTATGTGATGCGCCTGTAGGAGGGCTGGGAAATACATCGCGTTGCTGTACTTTGGCAGTCTGCCATACTTCTCGTGGACGTAGCGTAGAAAGGCTTTGACAGCCTTCACGAGTTCCGCATACTCCTTGGGGACAGGTAGGTTGTATCCTTCCGGGCCGTAGATGCCTCCGGGTCCCCACTTCATTTCGACTATCTCGTCCACTGCCTGATCTATGTCCTTGTAGGGCGGACAGAAGCCTTCTAGGATTCCGTCTATTCCGACGGGGTTCGGAGTTGCTTGCGGGAAACCTTTCCCCTTGACGCGCTCTAGCCTGAAGTTCATCAACTTCATCAGAGTCTGGAAGTTGATGGTATGCATCATGAAACCTCCCAGACCCATAGCCTGCGCTGCAAGCATCATATTCTGACTGGCTATTCCGGCTTCTAGATTGCAGAGCCAGGGAAGCATGTTATCGTAGCTTGAGATGGTCATCTTCTCTCCGTTCAGCAATCCTTGGCGTATCCATCTACTGACGCCTGCTGGTTTGTTGGTCACCTCGTCCCACATGCGCCATCTGAACTGGGCTATTCCGGTTAGGAGCATGTTGATGTACTCACGAGTAGTGTCGGCTACGGGCATGAAGACAGTTGTTCCCGGCCTATTGACCATATCCACGAAGGCTGAGCCTATGGCCTCTCTGGGCACAGGAAGTCGGCCCTCTCTCAGCTTGACCAGATTCCTCCGGTAGTCTTGAATGATCTTGCCCCTGTCCTCCTCGGAGGCGATTCTGACCTTCTCCTTTGGTATGATCTCGGTGGACTTCTCAGGTTTGTAGCAAAACACTCCATCGTCATTAGTGAAGAACAGGTGCAAGGTAAGAGAAGCACACGGTGTCGCCGATGTCCTGCCAGTCACGGTCAGATGCCCCAAGAGATGGCGAATCTCTTCTGTTGTAACCCCTGTGACGCCAACTCCAGCGAAGCAAAGAAGAGCTGTCTCCGTTTCATTCAGAGACACAGGGGGCTCCGAAGACTTGTAGGCAAGGCCCGCGCGTCTCGCAGGCAGTTCCCCGCCCAGAGGAAACCTCTTAGTTCGTCTCCTGAACATCGTATCGAATAGAGGCGCATCAAAAGCAACAGACAAACGCTCGACACCTTTTGATTTCTGCAAGTATTCATGAAAGATGATATAAGCCGACCGCACCACTGGGCCATTTGCCAAAATCTGTGCTGTCTTTTCTGCATTCCTTGCTGAAATCGAAAGAAGCATTCCAATCTGGAGAGGCCATCCTCAGGAGGAAGGGTTGCTTGCGTACGTGCTGTGCCGCATCAAATCGTTCACCAACAGCACCAAAGGGATCGAGAAGGGCTGGTGCGTCCAAGGCGGCTGGGAACAAACAAGTAAAGATGTGGAGTGCTCGTGCCTGATTGCTCGCGAGTGACATGGCCATGAACAACACAACAATTGCCTTGAGCGATAACCATCTAATTCAATGACCATGCTCTATTCAAGGAAGGATCGTGAGCAATCGATGGCCAAGACCATTCGTGTGGGAGAGATCTCAGCAGGACCGGGGGAGATACGGTGGGGCCCCGGTACTTGGGTCGAATTGAGGGATGGGACGCGCGTAGGGCTTCCGGTAATAGTCGTGAACGGGCGTGAGTCTGGCCCGAAGGTTGTGCTGTGTGGTGCAACACATTCTACTGAGTTGTCAGGAACGGCAACGATTCACACGCTAACTAGGAAGAAGATTGACCCTTCAAAGCTGAAGGGTAGCATAGTCGCCTTTCCCACTGCGAACCCTTTGGCGATGCAGTTCGGAGGATACACGTCTCCCCACGACGGCGCCAACCTCGCAGTCTCATACCCAGGAAGCCAAATTGGAACTATAACGTCACGAATTGCACACTTCATCTGGAATGAGGCGAGTCTGGGCGCCGATCTGATAATGGATCTTCATGAGAATGTCAGCAACTGTCTCATGTTCACCCTGGTAGGTTCCGGTAAGGACAAAGATGTCGAGGGACGAACCATGGAGCTGGCGAAGGCATTCGGTCTAACAGTAATCCGCACTGCCCCGGTCGACCTCGGTACTCCGGGCATGAAAACAGGCGACCTCTACTGGGCTGAGCTTGCGATGGCAAATGGGATCCCAGGCTTCACAGTCGAGCTGGAAGGAAGGTTCGAGTCACGGTTTGATGAGAACCAGCCTGTGGTACGGATTGGCGTCAGAGGAGTAATGAACACCCTCAGAAAGCTAGGCATGATTCGTGGGGAAGTAGAGCCGCAGACAGAGACACCCGTGCTCAAGGGTGATTTCGGATCTTACGGTGTGGTGAGATCGAACAGAGGCGGGCTTGTCAACAGGTTCGTAGAAGCAGGGGTCAAGTTGCGTAGAGGAACGAAAATAGCTGAGGTCATCAACCCGTACGGTGACGTGGTTGAGGCGATTGAGATGCCCACCGACGGCTACATCTGGGCTTGGACCATCATCGGCCCTGATAACCCCAACTGGTGCGTACAATCGGGATCCCCGGTAGCTTACTTGTTCTCGGATCGATAATGCCGGCAAGATGGGGAGACTCTTGCGAATACGGCAAAATCAAGCGGTGCTGTAGCGGGGAACGTGAGAAGATAGCAGTAAATCATGGCTCAGCCCCATCGTCATTCGAGGACGATGTTGATCGACTTCTATTGCAGTGTAGACCATAGCCTCTGGAAGCTCGTGAATCCGGCACAGACGCAGACTTTTCGAAAGTAGATGCCTTGGCTACATGGGGCTCTAGTGGCGGTCTAGTTGCTACTTGATCAGGTATCCTCCGTCTACAACTAGTGATTCACCGATTATGAATGACGAGCGCTCAGAAGCGAGGAAGAGAACTGCCTCCGCAACCTCTTCCGGTCTTCCTATTCTTCCGATGGGATGGTCTGTGATTATCTTCCTTCTGGTCTCGGCCGGGTCTCCGAAAAAGGCGAGCTCCCTATCAACCATGGCGGTGTCAATCGCGCCGGGACAGACACAGTTGATTCGAATTCCATATTTTGCGTATTCGAGCGCCATGGCCTTCGTAAGCTGAATAATCGCGCCCTTTGATGCACAGTATGCGGAGAACCTCTCGAATCCCACGAAACCAAGCTGAGAGGAGATATTGATGATCGCTCCTTTTTTCTCGGCAATCATGTACGGAAGGGCGTACTTGGACACGAGAAATGCCCCTTTTGCGTTTGTGTTCATTACCATGTCCCATTCGTCCTCGGTCGTGTCCACGAGAAGTTTCACAAGCTCCGTTCCAGCGCAATGGCAAACAATATCGACAGTTCCGTATCTTGCTACAGCTTCTTCGACAAGATGCTTCACTTGCAGGCTATCTTGAACGTCAGTCCTCACAAACGCGGCTATCCCTCCCTTCCTCTGAATGGCCTCAACGGTCTGGTTTCCTTTTTCGACATTTCGAGCGCCGATTACGACGCGGGCGTTCTCTCGTGCAAAGACCTCGCTTATCGCTCGGCCAATTCCAGAGTTGCCTCCGGTTACTATGGCGACTTTCCCATCCAGCTCCATGACTTGGCCCTCATCGACGCCATTTCATGATAGCCGTATATGAAGTCGGGAGCCCCATCCTCTGAATACTGGGACATACGTGCTGTGAGCTAAACGTCATAGCTCGCAACAGCTGCTTGGAGGGCTGCCCCTTTTCTTACTTCGTAACCCTCTTTTCTCAATGCGGCTTCAAGTGCATCGAGAACTAGGAGAACGTTCCTTCTTGAGGAATTCAGTCCCATCATTCCGATTCTCACGATCTTGCCCTTGAGGTCGCCAAGCCCACCTCCGATCTCGATCCCGAACTGATCGAGAAGTGTTTTTCTCACGCTTGTGTCAGCGATTCCTTCTGGAACTTTGACGGCGCTCAGAGTGGGCAGCCGCTTGTCCCTCTCTTCCGCGAGCATCTGCAGTCCCATCGCCTCGATTCCGGCCTCAAGTGCTTCCCGATTTCGACGATGCCTAGCCCACCTGTTCTCCAAGCCTTCCTCATCAACAATGGCGAGGGCCTCTCGAAGAGCGTAGACCATTGAAATGGGAGCGGTATGGTGGTAGGCGCGTGCCTTTGACCAATACTTGAGAATTTCAGCAAGGTCGAAGTACCAGCTGGGCACGCTAGTTTTCCTGTTTCTGATCGTTTCGACCGCTCTTTCGTTCACGGTGATCGGTGAGAGCCCAGGCGGGCAGTTCAGACACTTCTGAGACCCACTATAGGCGATATCTATACCCATTCTATCCACCTCCAGTTCACATCCTCCGAGAGACGTGACCGTATCTGCAACAAGAACGGCGCCACGTTCATGCGCTGCCTTCGCGATCTCTGGAAGAGACTGAAATACACCTGTGGATGTTTCTGCGTTGACGACCGCGACAACTTTTGGTCTCGTGCATTTCGAGAGCGCGCCTTTCAGGGATTCCAACGATATTGGTTTGCCCCAAGCTTCCTTGACCTCTACTGCTCTCGCGCCGAGTCGACGAACAATATCGCTCATTCGAGCGCCGAAGAAACCGTTCACGCCTACGACCACCTCATCACCTTCTTCAGCAACATTGCAGAGTGCCGCTTCCATACCTGCCATTCCAGTTCCTGATATCGCCAGAGTCAGTTCATTCTCAGTCCTGAATGTTCTCTTGAGCAGGTCTTTCGTTTCGTCCATGATCTCAAAGAAGTACGGATCCAGATGACCCACGATATGGGAAGAAAGTGCTTGGTATATGCGCGGATGCACGTTGCTGGGGCCGGGCCCCAGAAGCAATCTCTCCGGCGGACAGATAGCTCTCCTGAGGTTGGTCTGCATGTCTATTACCTCGCAAGTCTAGAAGCGCTGTATGAGCTAAAAGAATTCGTCGGGAGGACCAGGATTTCGTGTCATATCTCGCAATTTCTCGCGCACACACAGGATTACTGCTCCCGTAGACGAGTCAAATCTTGATGCCCGCACCAAGCTACACGACACGACGACGACGAAAAACGCCACTCCTATGCCGCTCCCGACGAGGTGAGCGGTAACTTACTGGCGTTTGCCTCACAATAGCACCTTTTCTCCGTTCCTTGTTGGCCACATTTCTAGATTGACGCCGCGCGTTCTTGATCTGCACCAAAACAGGGATTCGTCATACACGTGGACTTCCACGTCCCCCAAACCACATCCACGTGGAACCCCAAAAGACAGCGTTATGTAGTATCCCCGGTATCGTGGTGCGCACACACACACAAATCCACTCCCCTCCCCCCAGAGGTTCAAATTACGACGCTCGCACCATGAGACCCACACACACGAATGACCTTGTGCTCCTGTCCACGGAAAAATGGGGTGTCGGCCACCCTTGACCGACTCAAGACCCTGGTGGATACTCTGGAGAATCAAATGTGCGGGGTTGCCGTCGCCGGTGATAATAACGATAGTATTGGTGGTCACGGACATGATCTCAGCTAATGATCGTTCGTGAAACCGCAAAACGAGGGTGCAATGCACCCTAGGTTCTACCGCACAGAACAAGGGTGTGACACACCCTAGTTTTCGATCACAGTCAAACGCTTGATCCCCAGCTGTCCGGATTCCTGTGGCGGTCGCGGGCCCGCGCATGCTGCGAAGGTTGTCGCCCCTTTTGACTCGTGAGGAATCCGATCCCAATCGAGTTCACAAATGCAAGGCGCCGGGGGGTTAGCATGAGACTCTCGTTTACAACTCTCAGGTGAGTTGGTTTTCAGCTGAATAGCCGTTGAGATCAAGCCAGGAATGAGCAGTAATTATCAACCTCAATCGTCAAATAGTCGAGAAACCTGGCTTTACCACTCGCGGGGGTCGTTGTATGAATTATCGCCAGTTTGGCAGGACTGACATGCGCGTTTCCGAGATCAGCTTCGGTGCTTGGCCGATCGGTGGCGGCTGGGGACCAGTTAAGGATGCGGAATCTTACGCCGCGCTGAACCGTGCCGTCGACCTCGGAGTGAATTTCATCGATACGGCCGACGTCTATGGTGACGGACGGAGCGAGCAACTGATCGGAAGGTTGCTCAAAGAGCGTAAGGAAGAGATCTTCGTTGCCACGAAAGCCGGCGCAGGACTCAGACCTCACACTGCCGACGGATATAGCCTAAAGAATCTCGAGTCTTTCGTGGATCGAAGCCTGAAAAACCTGGGCGTGGATTCTCTTGACTTGCTGCAGTTGCACTGCCCGCCCACCGAGGTCTACTATCGACCTGAAGTTTTCAGAACGCTTGATGAACTGAAACGTAAAGGCAAGATACGATACTACGGAGCTAGTGTCCTGAGCGTCGCCGAGGCGCTTAAGGCGACAGAGTACACGGATCTCCAGAGCGTGCAAATCATCTTTAACATGTTTCGTTTGAAGCCTGCTACAGAATTCTTTCCCACAGCGAAGGAGCGGAAAGTTGGAGTACTAGCTCGTGTTCCGCTGGCAAGCGGTCTCCTTTCAGGCAAGATAACTTCGCAAACAAAGTTTCCAGAAGACGACCACCGAAACTTCAACCGCTACGGCCAAGCGTTCGACGTAGGAGAAACCTTCTCAGGCGTCGACCTGGAGATAGGGCTGAAAGCTGTGGAAGAACTGAAGACCATCGTCCCACAAGGCGCAACGCTGGCTCAGATCGCCCTGCGGTGGATCCTCATGTTCGATTCCGTCACTTGCGCGATCCCCGGGGCGAAGCGACCTGAACAGGTCGATGAGAATCTGAGAGCTGCCGTTCTACCGCCACTCAGCCCCGGGACTATGAGCCAGGTTCAAGCAATCTACGATCGGCTGATACGACCCGAGATGCAGACCCGCTACTGATGATTGCTATTAACCCAGCCGCGCCAATATGATTGCGAGTCTACAGCTCGATCAGTCTGTACTCGTGTGAACCAATTCCTAGCCGGGACGCCGCATCAAATTGGTTCCGCCAAGACTTCGTTCCGCCTTGCCTCTTGAAGTCAGAGAATGGTGGCCAGTCCGATAGCGCCAAGAACTTGTCGGTTCCCCGTGTCATCACATTGAGTTCTTCAGCGGCAGATCCTAGTATCCCAGGCGAGTTGATGATTGCCCCGGCTGTTGCCACGTCGCAGGCAACAGGATCCCTAGAGGCCAGCATTTGTGTGTGCGCACCAAGTGACCCACACACGCGGATACGCATGGAGGACGACGCACGACGAGTTGGGGGAGGAATCCAAAAGACAGCCACCGGCTGGTCAGACTAACATGAGTCGCGTCCAGCTTGAACCGTCAGACGTGGGTGATTCGAGGGAAAGCTATTTGTGTACTAGAAGGGGACGTAGGCGAGCAAGATCTCCTTGAAGATCATGATAATCAACCCTACCACGGCCGCGTCATCCGACGTAGAGACCGAGCAGGAGTTTGCAGGCTACGCCTCTCCTGGCACGCAGGTCAGCGTAGCTCGCATTGACTACGGGCCCGCATCCATCGAATGCGAACTGGACAAAGCTATCTGTGTCCCTAGTTTTCTTCACAAGGCACAGCAGGCCGAGGCTGAAGGATACGACGCCATCATAAGCGATTGTTATTGCGACCCGGCCGTGAAACCAGCTCGGGAACTTGTCAGCATTCCTGTAGTAGGCCCTGCTGAAGCGTCGATGCATTTTGCCGCAACGCTCGGCCACCGCTTCAGCGTCGTCACTGTACTGCCGAACATCGTGCCCACGATAGAGCATCTCGCGGACCAGTATGGTCTTGGTGGGAAACTTGCCTCGGTCAGGTACGTCAACATCCCAGTGCTTGAACTGGCAGACAAGGGCAAACTCATTGACGCGTTGCACCGAGAGATGCTGGCCGCCATCAGGGAAGACCACGCTCACGTCCTCGTCGTTGGCTGTACGGGGATGATGGGCGTCGCCAAAGAGCTGCAACGCCGGCTCAAGCAGGATGGCTATGAGGTTCCAGTCGTTGACCCAGTAGGCGCCTCTCTCAAGTTCGCGGAAGCTCTCGTCTCAATGGGCCTTAAACAGAGCCGTCTCACCGCGATGCCGCCGCCCAAGAAAGCTCGCACAGAATTTCCCCCAGTGATCACCAAGAAAACGGTCGTTCCCTAGCGTATCATTTGTTGACAAGTGAGCTACTTTGTCGCTACTCGACTGACTCTGTCTTGTTAGCACTGTAAGGTGTGACATTGAACGGTAGGATCAGGATGAGTTTCGAATGAGTGTGGAATAACCCGCTAGGTTCGAGAAGCAGGGAACTCTCAAGATCATGGCAATCGACAGAAGAACTGGGAAGTTAATCGCTCAACACTAGTAACAATCAGCGGAAGTGACTCAATTCTTCTTGAGGCGAAGCCAGTTGATGGACTCTAACAACAAGCTGACGAGCCCATGTGGGCAGTCATCTCTTGAGAAAGTTCGGGTTCGTGGAGTCGTATTTGTCAGCGTCTTCGAGGTTCCCAGTGATCTCACCTAACCATTTGGCAGCATCATCTCTCTTCCAGTCGCCAATATCATCATGCGCGTTCAGGTAGTTGCGCGGCATCGGATGGGTGCCTACCTTAACGCGAAGCCCGACCACTTTCTCAATGTAGTTCTTGTGGTCTTCGATGTACGAGCAGATCGGGTACCCCGCGAGGTAACAGCTCGCAAGGTAGATTACCTCGGCGCAGTACTTCTTCATGTCGGCGGGCGCATGCTCTAGTCGCTCGCCAGGGCAGCCACCGCACGCCATCCAGCCCACAACCTCTATGGGCTCGTCCTTCCTGAATTCTGCGAATGCACCGTCCCGCTCGATGATCGATTTGAAGCACTTGTTTCCCGTGCAGGTTCTGTTCCTATCACATATCATGATCCCTATCTTGACCATTATGAACCGCAACGCGAACTGTTTGTTTTGGTTCTTGGCCCTATTGCATATACAGTATGGGGAGTTTAGATGCTTGGAAGATTCCCCCCGGTAACAGCCCTCTTCTGTTCCACAGAGAGAGATGCCATCGAGGAGTGGCAGAGGAAAGTAATTGTGTGCGTGCGCCAGCGTAACCCGCACATACGCAATTCGCTACACCCTTCAAGGACCGCGTGCGATCACATATGTGTGACTGCAATACAAGCGGCCAAGTCAATACACAAGTCAGTCCATTGAAGAAACACCCGGCCCATGTGATGCCAATTGTGTGCTCCTGAGCACACATCTGAGTTGTGGGAAAATATCAGATTCAGGCGTCTTGATGGAGCGCAGGTTTGATTTGGGGGTACAAAGGGTCGGGGCGTACCCCGGTTCTGTTAACTTGCGTAGGTAGGGCCAATGCTTGCTTGTGCCACTATCTGCGCGACTTAAACCTGAATGGTTGTGGGCCCGGTGGGATTCGAATTCATTCAGCAGTAAATCCGAGTTTCTGGCCAAAAGCTGGGTTAAGGCCAGACATAGCTCCGCTACCGAGGCCATAACGGTTTAAGCTCGCAGGCTGGCCTTCCCCCTCGCCATGTCCAGACTCATCCTCGAGAAGGAACTCAGCCTAATCAGACAGAGGTTGGAGGCCATAGAAGAGGCGTTGGGGGAAGAGATGAGCGTGAATGACAAAGAAGCGTTGGATGAGGCGCTGAGAGAGCACAGGGAAGGTGGAAGCATCCCCTTCAAACCCATGAGGTCTAGGACTCGTGAACGTTGAATGTCTTCTTGTCGCGCAAGGCCGCAAGAACTCTCGACGATACACCTCCAGAAACCAGGCGACGGCTGGAAGAGAAGATATCCGAACTTATTCAGACACCTTATTCGACAGGTTGCAGGAAACTCAGGGGAGCACCAAATTCCTACAGACTCAGAGTTTGATTACAGAGTGCTGTACGCAATAGTCTCCAAGGACGGAATTCTAGTTTTCAAAATTGTCCGACGGGAGACCGCATACGACTAGTTCATTCACAACACCCACACGCGGATGACAGTCCCTTGACAGTTGATCGACTGCGTCGAGACTGTGGTGGGGCCGGTGGGATTTGAACCCACGGCCTCCCGGGCTCTCGCATGCATGGTCCCGAGCCGGGTATCATACCATGCTAGACAACGGCCCCAAGCGTCGTAACAGAGCCGGGGTTCCCTAATTCTACCTTTCTCTCATTTCTTGATCTTGAATATCAGCCAGTTCTTGTCCTTGGTTCGTATCAGTCTGTAATCTCCATCGAGTCTGTTCCCATGAAACACTAAGGCAATCGCAGTCTCTGTATTGTTCGTGAGGTCGAAGGTTCCCCTATCCCAGATTTCGACCTTGCCCGCACCGTACTCTCCTTCAGGTATGGTGCCTTGGAAGTCGATGTAATCAAGCGGATGATCGTCGACAGCTACCGCCAGACGTTTCACGCCGGACGTCTCAGGTGGGCCCTTCGGGACCGCCCAACTCCTGAGCGTGCCGTCAAGTTCCAGACGCAAGTCGTAGTGAAGCGTTCGAGCCGCGTGCTTGTGTATGACGAATCTTGGCATCTTGCACTCAAAGATCCCAGAGGAATCAGTAGCGTCCTGTCTATTGGCTACTTGATGTAGCTGTCGGTGGATCTGTCAAAGTCGGTGACTATTTCCACGTTCTGTGAGTGTTCCTTACGGATGGGTTCGCCAATCCCTGGGAACATCTCTGCTGGGCCTCTGTGAGCGATTTCGGTCGCTGGATGATCCTCACCAAGGTTCTCTTTGGAGATTTCGAACACAAGCTTCCTCGCTTGCGCCTCGTCCACGTAGCCCAACGAGTGAATGTATTCGTGGAGTAGGATTGAGTAGACGTAGGAGTTGATCTGGCGAAGGGTTCGCGCTGACCGTGTCACTGCATCAAGTGCCAGTTTGTTCATGACGATTCCGTTTGTGCCGACTGCGTGGTAGGCCCCTATTTGCTCGGGGAGTTCGGCGAGGTACAGCATCAGGCCTGAACGTCTCCGGCCTAAGGAGCGTTCTACTGTCTTCTTCACGAGTTCGAAGACATCACCGAAGTTTCTGCACTGATCGAGTTCTTTCGCTGCTTCTGTCGTCACTCTCACACCCAATCCAGTCTCGGTCGAGGAGGATTGAACTTGCCATGCTTTCTCACGACCAGCTCTAGTCTCCCATTCTTGAAGACGGCCTTCGCTGTATCAGGATCGACTCGAAATGGTAGACGGACTTCTTTGATCCATGATCCTGCTGAAGTCTTGACGGACAATGTGAGAGAGTCTTCGGCGCAGTGCAGACTCAAGTCTTTCCTATCCACTGATGGTAGCTCGACTGCCACTTTCGCATTTCCTGCTTCGGTGGATACCATCACTTGAGGCTCGTCTGTTAGTGTTTTCTCAGATTGTTCGTCTTCGTTGTCGCTGTGTGTGGTTTCGTCTCCAAACATCGTGTATGGTGCTCGTTGATTGTAGCTTGAGGCTGCGATGCGTACTCGGGGCTTGCCATCGTGAAATTCGATCGGTCTCTTCCATAATCGCTCGGGAAACTCGATATTCAGGTCCATTTCATCTTCTGTCTTCATTCTCTGTTCTCCTCCAATACTCGCCGGACTCTTTCTACGAACGCCATGTATTCACAGAAGATCTGTTTTCCAATCATGGTCAGTCCGTAGGTGTCGTCATCTTGTTCATCGATTAGCCGATGAGTCAGTAGTGATGTGACGTTCTCATAGACGAGTTTCGGATTGATCTCGGCTCGGTAGTGTCTCTTTCCGTGTGGTCGCTCCAGCAAGGGTACGAGCATACGCACTCTGGGCTCATTCCCCAGTAGATCCATTATCTCGAGAGCCTCACGGAATGTTCGGTCGATTGCGCGTTCACGCCATGGAAGTCTTTGGATCTCAAACTTGCCCGATTCGAATGCTTCCGGAAATCGATCAGCAATCTCACTGGTGTTGATTCTTGAGGGAAAGATCAGAGTCGCGTTTGCGTTTTCCGCATCTTGCACCAATTCCAAGCTCTGGAATAGATTCTCGTTGACGGGGCCCGTTTCACAGAAGACGAGGTTGAGAGTGTCTCGGTCTATTCCGCAGACGTCAACATCAACGTCACTTTCCGTTTCTGGTATCGTCCTCAGGGTGGCTGAGACGAAGGTGTCCTGCAGGCCGCGTTGGATCATCCATCCTGCTGCATGGAATTTCTCCAGCATGTGAAGTTCCGTTTCATCTCCTTGAGAGCCGAATGCGTTCCTGAAGGCCATGTAGTCTAGGATGTGCACTGGTAGTACTCTGGCGGTCCTTGAGGGTTGGAGTACGGCGAGTCGCAAATGCCATCGTTTACCATAGGTAACGGTTCCCGAATATAAGCTGTTACGTGAAGTAACAGCAAAGAATCCGTGCTCTTCACTTTAGGCTTCCAAGGACGAGCGATATCAAAGCCATTCGTGTCAGAAGGCCATACCACGCCTGCTTGAAGTACTTCGAGTGTACGGTTCCGTCGACATCTGGGCTGATCTCGTCGACCCTCGGAAGAGGATGCATCACAATCGCATCCTTCTTCGCGGACCCTAACTCAAGAGTGCTAAGCTTGTATGAGCCCCTCACCTTCTCGTACTCAGCAAGGTCAGGAAAACGCTCCTTCTGAATTCGCGTCATATAGATGACGTCCAGATCTGGCAGGGCCTGCACAAGGTCAGTGCTTTCCTGCACGGGGATCTTCTTCTCAACTTCCACAAGCACGTCTCTTCGCATCCGAAGCGAATCAGGAGAGATCAGGTGCAGCTTGACTTTGTACTGGGCGAGGGCATACGCAAGGGAGTGGACAGTTCTCCCATAACGTAGATCTCCAATGAGCCCAATGCTAAGGCCGTCGATTGTTCCTTTCTCTCGCTTCACAGTGTACAGATCCAGCAAGGCCTGAGTCGGATGCTCCTCCGCACCGCTACCAGCATTGATGACTGGAACAGATGAGAACTCAGCCGCAAGCCTCGCTGCGCCCTCCAGAGGGTGCCGTATCACCAATGCGTCTGCGTAGCTCTCGAGGACTCTCACGGTGTCTGCGAGGTTCTCTCCCTTCTCAACCGAGGCGGCTCTTGGATCCGCGAACCCGATGCAGGTTCCTCCCAGCCTATACATGGCTGACTCGAAGCTAAGCCTCGTGCGTGTGCTCGGTTCAAAGAAGGCTGTGGCCAGAATCTTGCCATGTAGCATATCTGATCCTTTACGGGCTAGGGATTCCATCGAGTCTGTCTTCTTCAGAACGTAATCGATCTCGTCGCGTGTGAAGTCCCTGATCGATACGATGTCCCTACCCGTGAAATCCATCGGCGCCACCAGCTGAAACAAGTCACGAGGTTCGGTAAATAGCTAGTCTCGCACGAGCGTGCCCCAATCGCTTGCCGCAGGCTCTAGCGGGGTTTTCAATTCATATATACGAGTCTCTCGCACTAGCCGATCTGACTGGCGTTTGTCGTCAAAAGATCAATTGTACGTCAAAAAGATTCGAAACGGAACCGTGATCGATCACATCGAACTTGGGCATGCATTAGACGTTCTCCACATTCTTGGAATCAACGGGAAGCACGGCGAGGTTGTCAGTGCCGTCATGAATGTTGAGAGCAAACAGTACCGACGGAAGGACATTGTGAAGATAGACGATCGAGAGCTCAACCCTCAGGAAGTCGACAAGATCGCTCTGATCGCACCAAAGGCTACCATCAACATCGTAAGAGAATACGAGGTGACATCGAAGAAACGCGTTCAACTTCCTCAAACGATCCGAGGCATCATAAAATGCAACAATCCTTCATGTGTGGTAAACGCTCGCGAACCGGTGACTCCAGAGTTCAAGGTTGAGGTTCCTGAGCCTCTGAGAATACGTTGCCACTACTGTGGACGAATAATGGGAAAGGATGATGTGCTCAAGCAGTTCTAATGCAAGTGTGGAAGTGCTGACAAGCCGCTCGAGACGGGTAGGTCCTAGATGACCAAGATCGCGTTGCTGGGAGATCGCGAGACGGCCACGTACTTCCGAATCTCGGGCTTGAGGAGGAGTAAGTACGTGAAGGACCGACCTGAAGC
>JBAVVE010000036.1:0-7119 GCA_049697135.1 Bathyarchaeia archaeon
GCTCGTAGTCGGCCTCTCTAAAGAACGAGGCATGGTACTGGTATGACGTGTTGTGATACCAGCCGCACCATGTCGATCCGCCGAACCAGAACTGTCCCCCGAATGTCCTAAGCCAAGTGCCCGCAAACAGGTAGGGCGGATAATCGAATGAAGACATCATCAGCTTGAGTGGGTTGTCCGCCCTAATCTTCTTCAGTCTCTCAGCAAATGTGTTGATAGCTTCATCCCAAGAGATCTCGACCCATTTAGGATCTACACCCAAACCTTTCTCGGGATTCGTTCGTCTGACGGGTTTCAGGAGACGGTTCGGGTTGTACGGCATCATGATCGCCGAGAGGCCTTTCGCACATTGCCGGCCGTAGTTGGGTGGGCAATCAGGGTCACCCTCGACCTTCACGATAACGCCGTTGACCCGGTGAGCTCGAATCCCTGTGTCTGCGCATTGGCACATGTAGCAGACCGACTTTATCCACTTATCCTCTACGATCGGTTGTTCTTTCTGCAACCAGTGTACCTCGCGCCCCTGTATGCCCGGCGAATGGATAAAAAACTCGCGGTAATTACAAACGCGTCTCTATGCACGATAATAGACTTTAGGAACAGAACGTTCTGTGTGTCTGGGCAAATGAACGCTAGCCGCCGCCAATTGCTTCCATGACTACAAGCTCTGTTTTCTTCGAACCAGTGAGTGGCGTGCATAGCCCTTCTTGGAGGTCAACTCTAACCCCATCCGCGAGTATCACAACGTTCTGTCGAAAGCGGCCATCTGCGTCGAGCAAGTGGTACTCGACTATGTCCCCGTACCTTGCTGAGAGAGCGGATATCAGGTCACCGATCGTGAATACGGTTGGGACCTCGATCTCATCAGATCTCTTGTTGAAAAGCGCGCGAAGGGCGCCGGTGAAAGTGATGTGTAGTACCCGTTTGTCGAGAGGTTTCAATAGGCAGTCGCTTCTACTTGGCGGTGGGGCGCATAATGCACGACCACGGGGATTTAATCTTGCGCTCCATGTTCATACCTTGGCAGTGCGCTCCATGTTCGACCACCAACAGAAAAGAGTTAAGTGATTGTTTCGCACACGGCGGAAAGTGGGATCTGACGATGGCCATCCCGGTCGCCAATAGTAAGGAGATACTCGAGCGAGTCTACTCACGTGCCTTTGAGTATGAGCAGAAGTATGGGAGTTGTCCTCAATGCGTTCTCGCTGCAGTTCAAGATGTGTTCGGCATCGTCAGTAACGAGGTCTTTAGGGCCGGACACGCGCTAGCAGGCGGTGTCGGTCTCACAACTAACGGAACATGTGGCGCGTTGTCCGGGGGAGTCATGGCGTTGAGCTGCAAGCACGGCCGCACACGCGAGAACTTTGGCAAGGGCCGGTATCTGAAATCATACCAGCTTGGGAAGAGACTGTATGATCGATTCGTGGAAGAATACGGAAGCTGCACCTGCCGCGAAGTGCAAGAGAGGATCTTTGGAAGATCTTTCAACATGTGGGATGCCAAGGAGTATGCGGAGTTCGAAAGGGCGGGCGGTCATAAGGACAAGTGCCCCAGCGTTACAGGCAATGTGGGGATGTGGGTCGCAGAAATACTCCTCGAGGAAGACTTGGACGCCCGGGCTTAATGCTTTAACATCTGCAAGACGCTCCACCACAGTCGGATACAGTACATGCCTGTTATACTGTGAAGCTTATCATAGAGGACCGATGACCGGAACGCTAGGATCAGCAACACGAGAAAGCATGGCCGGCAAATTCTTCTGCTGAACCATAAATACTAGAAGATGGCCTGTTAGGCTTCGATGTGGTGGGCACCTGTGAAGGAACCTTGGAGAAGCAAGTACTGGTATACAAGCCATTACAATTTCAACAGTCAGGCCCGGAAGGGCATGAAGTTTCCCAAGAAGATACAGTTCTATGACCTCACGCTGAGAGATGGGGAACAGCAAGCTGGACTTGTCTTTCGGAAGAATGAGAAGGTCGAGATCGCACGAGCCCTTGACGAGGCAGGTGTGGACACGATCGAAGCAGGGATGCCGACGGTCTCGGAGGAAGATGCGGACGCGATCAAGGCCATTACAGGTTTGGGTCTTTCCGCGAAGATCTTCTGTCTAGCTCGCTGCATGAAGAGAGATGTCGATGCGGCGCTGAAATGCGATGTTGATGGCGTCCAGATGGAGATTCCCACCAGCAACGCGCTGCTCAAGAACGCTTACGGATGGCCGCTGCAGAAGGCTATCGATCTGACGGTTGAGAACACTGCCTACGCGCACGAGCATGGGCTTCATGTCAATTTCTTCACGATGGACTCGACTAGGTCACCGTTCGAAACCTTCTGGAAGATCGTCCATACAGTGGCCACGAAGGGACACATGGATGGCCTCACGGTAGTTGATACATTCGGTGTCACTTCGCCAGTTGGCATACACTACCTCGTGAAGAGACTGAAAGAGAGAGTGCGGAAGCCCATTCAGGTTCACTGCCATAACGCCTTCGGGCTTGCAGTGGCGAATTCGCTCGCCGCAGTTGAGGCTGGAGCCGAGACGGTTCACACGACCGTCAACGCGATTAGCGAGGGCACGGGCGCGGCCGCCCTTGAGGAGGTTGCGACCGCCGCGAAATGCCTCTACGGAATCGATAGCAACATCAAGTTTGACAGACTGGTGCCGCTCTCAAGACTTGTGCAAGAACGTTCAGGGGTGAGAATGCCCCCACACAAGCCAATCGTCGGCGACGGGATATTCACAGCCGAATCTGGAATTGTACTGGGTTGGTGGTCGAGGATACAAGAGCTGAACCTATCACCGCTGGAGATCTTCGCATTTCTGCCAGAGTTTGTCGGCGCCGAAGCTCACAAGATGGTCGTCGGAAAGAAGAGCGGCCGAGACTCGATTACATACAAGATGAAGGAACTTGGACTCAGCGCTCCTGAAGAGAAGATAGACCAGATACTGGCACGGGTCAAGAAGACGGGAATCGAACTGAAGCGCGCTCTAACCGACGAGGAGTTCAGACAGATCGTCGAGGACATCGCAAGTACATAGATCAATCCGTTAGAGAGACGCGAAGCTCTCCTGACCAAGAGAGCATCGTATTGTCAGAACAGACTCCATGGAACCTGGATCTGCGAAGCAAGTCTCCGATAGCTATGTCCGGGTGGCCTGCGTTACCGACGCACCGGACTCTGTCGACCTTGCGCGACCTATTCTTCTCGAGATTCTGCTGAAGAGCTGCGCAAGGCCTCCGGGCACGAAGAATATTGCCACGAACAGGACGACGCCCAGCGCGATCAGGAAGGGGAAGGGCTCCGCACTGCTAAAGAAGATCTCGAACAGCAGCGACAACACAATGGCGCTTACTGTACCACCGGCCACGCTTCCGGCTCCACCCAATACGCCCATCACAAGCGTGTTGAAGGATATTCTCGATGAGAACGCAATGGTGTTGTCCACGTATCCGAGCCGCGGGATCACAGCAGCTCCGGCCATGCCCATGAACATCGCTGTGACTCCAAATGCAATCAGCTTGTACAGCGTGGTGTTTACTCCGGAAGCGGATGCTGCGTCCTCGTCTCCTTTGATGCTCAGCAGACCCAATCCGAACTTCGTTTCTCTTATGGAGCTAGCCACAATGACGGCTGCGAACGCGACAAGCGATATCGCGATGTAGATTTGTAGTGTATCTTGAATCGTAACGTAGCGGCCTATTGTGCCAGTGAATGTATGCTCCATGTATAGCAGCACGTTCGAGATTAGCTCTGCAACTGCGTAGGTTGCGATTATGAAGTAGGGGCCGCGAATTCTCAAGAACGGAATGCCGATCGCAAATGCCACAGCAAACGAGAGTAGTCCTGCAAGTGGAATCGCTGCATACCAACTCAGTACGTCAGAGGTGAGTGCGACTACGTAGGCACCCAAACCGTAGAAGGCAGCTGCTCCGAGGAACAGATATCCTGCGTAACCCGATATTATGTTCCAAGACGCAACCAATGCCACTGCCACAAGAACAGAGGTCATGAGAGCGAGCACGTAAGGGTCCACGAAAAATGAGGCGCCCAGGACAAGTGCAAATGCAACCAGCACTGCAACGTAACGAATGTACTTGAACACGGCTCGTTACCTTGCAAAGATGCCCCTAGGCTTTACCAGCAGCACCAAGATGAGGATTGAGTAGATAATTGTGATCTTCAGCGTTGGCGCGAGATAGTAGACCAGCGTGGATTCGGCCATGCCAATGATCAGGCCGCCGATCAACGCACCTGGCACACTTCCCACCGTTCCCAGTATGATGGCTACGAAAGATGCCATTGTGTACTCAATTCCGAAGTAGGGAGTGATAGGAAAGATCATGCTGTAGAGCACACCGGTGACGGCTGCCATGGCTAGGCCAATCATGTAACAGGACAAGAAGACTCGGCTAATGTTCACTCCAACGATCTTCGCCGCATCTCTGTCTTCAATAACACAGCGGATCGCCCGCCCGAACCAAGTTCTTCTGATGAGGATCCAGAAGACAAGGATAAGGGGAATTGCCATCGCAGGCGCCGCTAATCTGCCCGATATCGCTCGGAAGGTTCCAAACTCGATTATGTTCGTCATAGCAGAATATGACTTGTAGTTAGGAGTGAATATCCAAGCTACAGCGTTGGACAGTATCATGATTAGAGCAAACGTAAGGAGCAGTGTCATCGATTCGGTCTCGGCGACAGATACTTCCCGAGCATAAATCCGACTAAACACTCCAAAGTAGAGGAGCGCCCCGATCACTGCTACTGTAACCGCTACAAGTACGAGGGAGTAAAGTGGAAAGACGCCCATTGCCGTGAAGAGCCAATACGCCAAATAGCCGCCGAGCATCACGAACTCGCCGTGCGCCAAGTTGGTCATAGATGCGGCTCCGAACAGGAGGGTCAGCCCCACAGCGGACAGCGCATAGAGGCTACCGATGACCAGTCCTCCGAAGAGCAGGTTTACCAGTCCTAAAACATCAACCAAGTCAAGATCACCGGAAAAGAAAAAGAGGGGGTTGGTTCAGTCTGCTACGTTTTTCTCCAGGCAGGTTTGGGATACAGTAGACTTGCTGTCGTTAGGTCGACCTCAACCAGTCCTGGAAGCTTGGCGGTACCTCCGTTAGCACTGCTTATGATTTCCTGATCGAACCCTGATTCTGGTGGATTCGGCGAACCGAGGTTCTGGGACTGCAATATCGTTCCCTGACGTTTCTCGTTCCATGGTCCTCTATCCCATCCTACAGGACCGATGATCGTTGGGATTGGGTTGTCCTTTGCTTTCAACAGTTCCTGATAGATCGCCTGTCGATCCAGTGTTCCGGCCCGTTCTATCGCCTGCTCAAGGAGCTCCATGGTCCCAAAAGCTATTGCTCCATCGACGAAGTCTGGAACTTCGTTGTAGCGCGACTTGTAGAGCTTCAGTAGATCGCCCGCTGTGCCGTAGGGCCCCGCGGTTTTCGCTTTTGGCGCGAAGCCCGCGCCGTGTGAGCAGATGCCATCGTTGTTGACGCCGAACCTTCTGTAGGCTTCTTCGTATGCCATCCCGAGTGCGTTGTAGAATAGCTTGGGGTTGTAGTTTCGTTCAATCATCTGTTGCGTGGATATCCAAGAGTCGCCTGGGTAGCTGAACTGCACCACTGCATCGACGTTCTTGCCCTGGGCATCCGAGATGATCGATCCGAAGTCTGTGATGCCAAACGGGTAGGCCTTGTGTGTGACTATCTCGAGTCCTCCGTACTTGTCGACAAAGTGCTGGAATTCGCGCCTGTTCTCGACACCGAACAATGTCTCGATTTCCCAGACGGCGACTGTCTTGACGCCAGCATTGATGAGTGCTTTGTAAAGCGCTTCCATCTCGCTATAGTAGCTCATCTCGTTCCAAAGCATGTAGTTCCATTCGTACCATGGTTTGCCTTCATTGTCTCTGAAGTAGTCTCCTTCCTTGTAGATTCGCTCGTATTCGTTCGGGTCGTCGATTACAATTGGAGCAGCGTTTGAGGCGATGCACGGGACCTTGTACTTGTTCACGACAGGCTGGAGAGCAAATGACATGAACGTTCCGTACGAGCCCCACAAACAGGACACGTTATCAACCGTGATCAATCGCTCGAACATCCTTGCGGCTGTATCGGTCTCCCCTCTGTCGTTGTAGATTACCAATGAAACTGGGAGTTTCTGTCCGTATTCTTTGACGTAGATGCCTCCCTTCGCATTGACGAGTTCAAGCCAGAGGTTGTACCACATAGAGCATAGCTGCTCGGCAGCCGCGAGGTAGCCCGTCACGCCGCTGCTATGGCCGATCTTGATGGTCGCAGGCGCCTTTGTCGGTGCCGCTGTTGTGACTACGGTCTTTGTAACTTCTGTCGGTTGTGCTGGTTGAGTTGCTTGGTAGCCGTAGTAGCCTGCGGCAGCGGCCGCTGCAACGACAGCTGCCCCTGCCCCGTACTTCATGAATTTTCTACGCGATTCGTCCTTAGGTTTATCTCCGGTCACGTTTTTCACCGTGACCCAAAGGCTCCTGCACTCTCGCCTTATATCACTTCTCATCTGCCAAAAGCAATGTAGTAGCCCACGGCATATGGCACACTATCAAACTGAGCAGCCGGAGTATGCTTGTGTGAAGAAACTTCGGCAGAATCTTGCTTCCGAGAATGCCAGATGTCTCTCTTTTCTGGTAGAACACATCACGAGACCATGATGCGCCAAATGTCATGGGCTAACACAATCTGCCAAAAGCAGAAACACGGGTCCCGGAGCCACGAACTCTGGTCCCTAGAGTCCCAGGTAGGCTTTCTTCACGTGTACGTTGTTCATGAGGTCTCTTCCGATGCCGTCTAGAACGATGCGTCCGTTCTCGAAGACAAAGGCTTTGTCCGAAATGCTCAAAGACCGGTTCACATTCTGCTCGACGAGCAAGACCGTGACGCCCGAGTCGTTGACCGTCTTTACGGTCTCGAAGATCTTGTCGACCATCGTGGGCATCAGACCGAGCGATGGCTCATCCAGCATCAGCAGTTTGGGTCTCGACATCAGTCCCCTTCCTATTGCAAGCATCTGCTGCTCTCCTCCACTCAGAGATCTGGCGAGCTGACGTGTCCGCTGCTTGAGGAT
>JBAVVE010000037.1:0-11112 GCA_049697135.1 Bathyarchaeia archaeon
ATCTTAGGCCCCATCTCGGGATCGTCTAGTATGGCAGCATTCATGTCCGTGCGGAAGTAGCCCGGTGCGATCGCGTTCACACGTACGTTGTGTCTCACGGTTTCGAGTGAGAGTACCCGCGTCAGCATGATCACTCCGCCCTTGCTGGCTGCGTATGCTCCGAGTCCTGGTGGACCCTTGACTCCTGCGACCGAAGCCAGGTTGATGATGCATGCTGCCGGTCTTCTGTTCGATCATCAAACGTGCCACGTCGCGGCAACAGTAGAACGTCCCCGTCAGGTTCGTGTCGATCAGCACCTTCCATACGTCGTCGTCTGTGTCGACCACACGCGATGCCCAACCAACGCCTGCACTGTTCACGAGAATGTCAATGCGCCCGAATTCTTTGCGGACTGTCTCGACCATTTGCGCAACTGATTTGCTATCGGTCACATCGACCTCGATCGCGACCCCTCGACGATTTCGCGAGCGTATCTCCTGAGCTTCTTCATCCAGTTGTTCCAATGTGCGGCTGGCAACTGCAACGTGTGCACCCGCACCCGCAAATGCGAGCGCAATGGCACGGCCTAAACCACGCCCGCCGCCGGTAACGAGCGCAATCTTGTCAGTCAACTGTGCCATCGTCTCTGCTCCTTCGCCCTCATGGATGAGTGCTTGGATACTTCTCTCTTTCCTGACCTACGCTCTTTAGAGACCAGGGACTGTCGAAGCAGTCTGATACTTGCACGCAAGTCTTATTGTTCAACACCGTCAACTGGCGTCATGTGGCGGTCTATTGTCATCTGGAGACATGGTAGCAGGGAAGGCAAGAGTGATCGATCTGGTAGACTACCAGAAGGGTTCCGTAGTAAGCCGGACAATACTTGAGAAGGAGACAGGAACGGTCACACTGTTCGCCTTCGATCAGGGACAAGGTCTCAGCGAACACACAGCACCATACGACGCGCTGGTCTACATTCTCGACGGCGAGGTAGACGTCACAATCTCGGGGAAAACCCACCGGCTGAACGCAGGTGAAATGATCATCATGCCAGCCAATCAGCCACACTCTATGAGAGCAGTGCAGAGATTCAAGATGAAATTGACCATGATACGCTCTTGAGCCCGACGGACCTCACCTCTCGCAAACATATACGTGATTCAAATGAATTGACCGAGCGCCGCCTGCGGTGTGACAGATTACCGACCAATCATGGAGAGTAACAGATTGCCCAAGGAATTCCTGCTCAGCCCAACAGTCGTACTCAGATCGGAGCCTCAATACTACAATGCACACGCCGCGTTCGATTGCTCGAGCACTAGGACAGAGTTCCTTACCGAGGACGAGTACAGGACCTTGGCGTACATCTACTCGACCCCCTCGGGCGTAGATGAGATCTCCAAATCCATCGGCATCAAGCATCAGAAATGTGAGAGATTCCTCAACCGCATGGCAAAGAATGGATACGTCCAGGTGAACCCTGACAGGCCAATCGTCAGACCACCTAGGCAAGCCAAAGCTGACCCTGCACTGTTCGGGCAGTTCGTTCTACCATTCCTTTCAGCTCCCGCTTCGGTCGATATCTTCGTAACAAGCAGATGCAACCTGAACTGCGTTCACTGTTTCTCAAGCACAGAGGACTCGACCACACGTGAGTTGTCACTCAAAGAAGTGAGAGGTCTGCTGGATCAACTCGAGGAACTTGGAGTCTTCGAAGTAAGAATCAACGGAGGCGAACCACTACTTCATCCGGACATAGATGAGATTCTGATGACTCTCAAAGGGAAGAGATTCCGCAAGGTGATATTGACGAATGGCACCCTGCTGAATGAGAAGAAGGTGCGCCTCCTCGAGGAATCAGGTGTTGTCCCCACGGTCTCCTTGGACGACTCAAACGAAGAGGGACACGACCTCTTCAGGGGAGTCAAAGGATCCTTCCATCAAACAGTAGAAGGCCTGAAGCTACTCCAGAAACACGGAACTCAGTACGGAGTAAACTCTTGCTTGCACAGGAAGAACCTGGGCCGCCACAGACAGATCGTCGAATTGGCAGCCACACATGGAGCACGTAGGATAGCCTTCCTGGACCTGAAGCTTTCAGGTAGAATGAGGAAGAACGCCGTTTGGATTCCATCATGTGACGAATATCACGCGCTGCTGCCTGATCTTATGCTCGACAGAGCCTCATATGCGCGCAAGATAGATGTTGCGTTGGACACCTTCCTGACTTGTCGTCCACTTGAGGAGGCCGTCTCAGAGGCTAGGCGAGGGTATGTGTCCTGTCGGGCGGGCAGAAGCAGGCTGTCAGTAGATAGCAGCGGCGCGGTCTACCCGTGCAACCTCGTTCTTTCCGACCCCAAATGGAACATGGGAACCACAAGAACCGAGGGAATATCTGATATCTGGTTCTCCAACAAGTGGTCGTTCTTCAGAGGAGACGTGAAGATAGGCGATCTGAACAAGTGTAGAGACTGCAGGAATCTGAAGAGATGTGGAGATTTCTACTGTAGACTCGTTCCATACCTAGCTAATGGCGACCCGTTCGGTCCCAATCCCAGATGTGGCTAGATCCGCATCAACTGGAAGATCCGGGAAAACAAAGGAGTAAGCAACTTCAGGGCGAACTCGCGTTTCTTGTAGAAGAGGAAAGCAAAAGGAAGCATGAACAGTAGCAATACGAAAAGCCAGTAGTTTGAGAGGAAAACTGACAGCTTGTCGACGGGAAGCATTTCTCCGCCGACGACGGGCCCGGGGACAACCGCTCCTCCACTCTGGGTCGGGCCTGGCTTGAGAACGAGAGCTCCAACATGTCGAGTTCTACGTGATCCGACCCGCACATCCCATCAGTCAAGTCGTACCGGGCGTGGTCTTTAAAGCATTTTCGTATTATTATTAGAAAAAGACAACCCAACTCGATCGGGTAGTCTTCGCACTTCGTTGATTTGCGACAGATGCACCAATCCATGATCCAGTGGTAATTGGCTTTCTCAATGAAATGCTCCACGACTTGTGACGGTAGTACCATTTCGCCAAGGTTGTCGAGAGGTTGATCCATTTGGACTACTTGGTCTTTGGGCAGGTAGATCATGTTGTCGCCGTCGAACAACATATGATCGATCACTCCCTTGAAGATCGGGACGTTCGACAGTTTGGCGACAAAGAATCGGTGAGGAAATGCCCTCTTGAGGAACTTGACTAATAGAGGCTCTTTCATGGGCGTCACCGTTCATAGATTCAGTTACTCGATCGACCATGCTCTCTTGTACGCGGTACTCAAGATCCTCAGTCAGGCTTGCGCATTCCAGACGTTCTTATGGATGGATGATTGGAATGCTCGCCTTTTCTCTTTGGGCTTCGGATCCGCGGAGTAACCTATCGGCAGTATGGCTTCAAGACGATATTCTCCTGTGGCACCAAACACTGCTCTCACATTCTCGGGGTATGACGGTGTGTAGGTCAGTGTGGAAAGAGACCTTTCCTCCAGAGCGAGTATCATGTAACCTATTGCCAACCAGGTGCTTTCTGTGGCGTAGGGCATCTTCTGATCAGACAATACGGCCAATAGTATCGGTGCTTCTGTCAGGAATGGCTTCTGCCACGTGATGCCCTTCGATTTGAACCACTGTCCCAGACTCGGTTCGACACTTTCGTGATGGCGTTTCTCTTGCTCTTCGCATGCTTCGCGAATCTTCGCCTTCCTCTCAGGGTCATCAACCAGTATGAAACGCCATGGCTGCCTGTTGGCACCGGAGGGTGCTTCAGCCGCAACTCTGACGCAGTACAGAACGTCATCCATGTTTACCGGGGTTACTGCAAATATTCGTGTGGTCCTCCTTCTTGCGGCCAGCTCCACTACGCGCGCTGACAACGATATGCTTACCCCAGTAGACTTGTCACGATGACCCGATTTGGTCTTAACTGCCGTCACATGTCCTCATTGTCAAAGGCGAATGCTTGAGAGGGATCTTTCAGGCTCGTATTTGACTCCACGAATGATTCTGGGTGATCCGAGCCTATCCATGAACAGCTCAGTAACGGTGATGCTGCAAGTATTCTGGCCTTCCGGCTGGAATCCGGCTATTCCCAGGATTGCTCTTGCATTTATGTCGACATCCCGTGATTCGCCATAGAATTTCTCTATGACATTCACTATTGAGGAGACCTTTGCTCCGGTCTTTTCCACCAGCTGAACGACGGCTTTGCGTGTTCTTCCTGTGAAACCCACATCATCGAATATGACTACTCGATCGTTGGGGCCTATCACGCCTTCGGGAACGGCGAAATAGTTCTCAGTTCCCTTTGTTGCTGATCGGACTTTGATGTCTCCTACGACGGCGCCTCTCCAACTCGCGGGCAGCTGCGAATGGGACCTGTCATAGACCTTCACAGCACGGACGAAGTTCAGACCGGCCATACTTGCGTAGACAGCTGCTAGTGGCGGTCCTGAAGCCTCTGGCGAGATAACCTTGGTGGCATCTCTGCCCAACCTAGGCCTGAGCACATACCTGACGATGTCACCAAAGAATGGCGCATCGAAACTCTGGTTCACGAACGGAACATCCAGTCCGCCGTCGCTGAGCACACAGAACTGTTGCGGATCCCTGAGGTGGGCAAGGAGTCGTTCCTCAAGGGTCTCGATTCTCTGCTTGAATTTCGAAAGGAGCGTGACCTCATTCGAGGCCACAAGCATTGAGTCCCCTATCTTCGGGAAGAAAACCTGAAGAGCGAAACCGAGGATTTCAGTTTCCCTGGGCTGTTTTACCAGTTGCTGGTAACGGTCAACCGCAACAACAGAGCCGGAGACCTGCGGGGATTCGCTTTGAAAACGATTGATCTTCTGTACTGTTCCCACTTCTCCGCGGATGGCGTCAGGCGCCAGTATGGCATCATCGTTTACTCTCACCTCATCGCCTTCCTTGAAGTGAACAAATCCTAATTCTCTTCCGCCAATCTCAGCTGACAACTCTCTCAACCCATTTGGTAGAGTCCTTGCGCTTGTTTAAGAAACTGTTGCGCCAGCAACGCTAGCGCCAATGATCCAATGGACATTGATGGTTGACGAGGCCACCGTTCAGTGTGTAGACTGTGCAGTCTCGATGAAAGTAGCCGGGCAACTTTGACGGCGCTGGTGCTGCCCTAACCAACCTTCTTTCCGCAGTTCGTGCAGAAGAAAACGTCTGCAGTCAATGCAGCGCCGCACTGCACGCAGAAGCGTTGACCCTGCACTTGACCAGGTTGGTAGTCAAGTATGATCTGTTCGAATCTCCATCCGTTGGCTTCAACAAGATCCTTTATGGGGCCACGGATCTTTGTGACATCGAAGTCGTACTGGTAGACCTTGCCGAAGCTGGACGGGTCTGCTGGTTTCTTGAAACCGATGGCTAGCCCCTTCTCTTTCTTGAAGAGGACCTTTCCTTTGAAAGCACTCTTGTCGAAACTCAGCTTCGGAGTGGGTAAGATCCCTGCGCTACTCTCTTGTTCTTGGATGATCTCCCTGTACTTGACAGTGCGCTCTGGTTCAACCAGCCACATCTTGGCGGCATAGCGTTTCGAGACTTTCTCTTTGGAGGCCATGCCGTAGTACTTCGCGTCAACGATTGTGTGTTCCAGGTATAGGGCACAGTCCTCGCCTGAGCGTATCGTGAACTGCGGATTCGACGTCCCAAGATCGACAAGCTTCTGCTTCAGGGCTTCGGACAATGACTAGGACCGCCGCTCTCAAGAGGCAGAGATCCAATTTAACTCTTGCAGGCGTGCAATTCGACATTGATCTGGGCTGGCTTTCTGATCGAGGGTTCGTGGTCGTCTAGCCTGGGCGCATGACTAGGAATATCCCGCCCATTTCCCATATGGCGCCGAGCACGAGCAGCACTACGACGATCACGTAGATTCTTGCGGTGTCCTTGCACGCCATCTTGAAGGCTGCCCATCTGCTCTTCACGCCGTATCTTCTGGGCAGAATCGGAGCCAGCGCGATGTTGATTCCAGCGGCGCCCGAGAAGACGTAGGCCCCCAGTTCAAGGATCAGTGTTCCAAGGCCAAGCGCAAAAGCCGCGGGTGACACGGCAAGCACTTCTGGGTAGGTTATCCCGATTACAAGCCCTCTCATGAGCGTAATCGCGGCTGTACCAAATGCTCCCAGTAGTGGCACAACTCCAGGGAGTGTCGTGGTCAGAAACGCGCCAATTGACAGATTCACTAGGACTGTGATCAGAATCGCGTTGATCAGTTGTCCTCCCTTCAGGGACTCGATTATTGATGTGAAGGGTTGCTGTGTGAGGACGGCTTCCCCCAGTGCCTGACTTGTCTCAAGAGCGAACGGCGACTTGATGCTAATCAAGTACCAACCAACGAGATATGAGCCGACATAGAGGAGAGCCACTAGGACCAGTAGCGTTCTCATTCTTCTTGCTGGCTGAAGAACCTCTGACATAATCCCCAAAGGGTGCACCTCTTCGGTTCCGAGTCTGGCGGTTGTATTTGAGGAATCCGCTTTTTTGAGCAGACCAATCTTTCCGCTCTCTTTCATATAGTAGGTTTCGGCACTACGGTTGTTGGCTGCTGGTTCGGTTCCATGACGGGCCTTCGAGTCGGGATGGCACAGGTCAACGCAACCGTCGGTGACCTCGACGGGAACGCGGAGCTTGTCAAATCCTACATGAAGAAGGCGGAAGATCTCAAAGTCGATCTACTTCTCTTTCCTGAGATGGTAGTCACAGGATATCCACCGCTAGATCTGCTCCCTCCAAGGGAACTCCGAACCGAAGACGGTGAGCTACCCCACGGGCCACTGAGGTTCATCGAGAGAAACAGATTGCTTACGGAACAGCTTGCAGCACAAACGTCCAACATGACTGCCGTTCTAGGGTTCGTCGATCATGACCGCTCGAACATATACAACGCAGCGGCGATCTGCCATGGCGGCAGGATCATTCAAGTCGTTCACAAGACGCTTCTGCCAACCTATGATGTCTTCGATGAACTCAGATACTTCCAACCCGCAGCTCAGAACGAGCCGATCTCAATCACAATTGCCGGAAGAAGACTTACGCTCGGAGTCTCGATCTGCGAAGACCTGTGGGATAAGGAACTCGAGTATCAATGCCACGTGGTAGATGAACTTGCAAGAAAAGGCGCCGAAGTCATCGCGAACCTCAACGCTTCGCCGTTCTACGCAGGCAAGCGACTTGTGAGAGAGAAGCTACTACGATCCAAGGCCTTGGCACTGAGACGGCCGTTCTTCTACGTGAACATGGTAGGCGGGCAAGACGAGCTGGTCTTTGACGGACAAAGCCTCGCTGTCAACAATCGAGGAGAACTCATCGGAATCGGAAAGCCATTCGAAGAGGATCTTGTGATGGTCGATCTCGATCTCGAAACGGGCACAGCACCCACGATAGTCATGCCACCCGAAGACAAGGACGAATCCATATTCATGGCGCTGGTCTTGGGCGTGCGCGACTACTTCAGGAAGGCAGGGTTCAAGAAAGCTGTGATTGGGTTCAGCGGCGGAATCGACTCCGCACTCACAGCCGCAATAGCGGTAGAAGCACTAGGACGGGAGAACGTCGTCGGCGTTTACATGCCGTCCCGATATTCAAGCGACCACAGCAAACGCGACGCCGAGCTCCTCTCAAGAAACCTTGGAACCTCATTCCTGACGATCCCGATCGATGAGATCTTCCACGCCTACGAGAAGACACTGGAGAAGTCATTCAAAGGATACCGTGCTGACGTGACCGAAGAGAACATACAAGCCAGAATCCGCGGGAACATGCTGATGGCGCTCTCAAACAAGTTCGGATACCTTGTCTTGACGACTGGAAACAAGACCGAGCTGGCACTGGGTTATTGCACCCTCTACGGAGACATGAGCGGTGGCCTCGCCGTAATCGGTGATGTGAGCAAGTCAGAAGTCTACTCACTGGCCGAATACTACAATCGTCACCGGGGATCCGAAGCGATACCGAGAAGCAGCATCGTGAAGATCCCGTCTGCGGAACTGAAACCGGATCAATACGACCCATTCGACTATGCTGTAGTCTCACCCCTAGTCGATGAGATACTCGAGAACCGACGATCCCTAAAAGAACTCGCCGACATGGGGTACGATCACAAACTCGCAGCAGATATCCTGAATCGCATAAGGTCAGCTGAGTACAAGCGCTGGCAGGCTGCACCTGCAATAAAGATCACACGAAAGGCATTCGGAATTGGCTGGCGGATGCCCATCGTCAACCGTTCCAGAGAGGAAACCTAGTTCAAGAGCCGGCTCCTCTCAGAAGCCTAGGCATCAGTGTTTTCCTCGTGCTCGCACGGGCCGTCGTCCGGGTAGAGCCTGCAGTAGAAGGGCTTCGTATCATGAATCATGCATGAGTGCAGTCCAGACTGCCCGTCCTTGCTCAGGAAAGGGCAGCTGCTCGTAACGAAGACTCCGCGTTCATTGTGCGGGTCAGAAGAATCGACCGACATATGCCTCAGGATGTCGGTTCGTCCTTGCATTCTCCAGCGAGCTATGTCCTCGTGGGTTGCATCAAAGGAACCCCAATGAATGATGCAACAGTCTCCAGACCGCTTGCACGTATACTCCTGCAAGAAGTGATCAACCAGAACCCTATGCGAGCGCAGGTGGCCTAAGCAGACGGGGCATCACTATGTGGTTCTTCATTGGGAGCCGCTATCTCAGAGGCGGCGAGGGTTGTGGGTTCTTGCCCGCCACATTTGGTAATGTGATCTCGATACTGGTCCAGTCTGACATGCGAATGACAACGTGGACATTCAAGAGCCTTGACTTCGGTTCTGCTTTGTCCTCTGTTTCTGTACTTGCGCCGCGTCTGCTTCACTCTCAAAGGGCCTTGGTGAGAGCGGTCAGTATTGAAGCTACCTGAAAATGTGCCATCTTGCGGAGATGGTTACGAGCAGACTGCGATCCAAGATGCGTTCTATGTTCCTGGGAGGCTGCCAGGTCGCACCGATTCTGTCCTCAGGCTACTCTAGGTATCTCTCCACCGCACGCAACACAGAATCGCGCATCGACAGGATTTCTCTTGCCACATTTGGGGCAGAACGGACCTTCCTGGTCGGAAAGGTCAGCTTTCACTTCTCTCACCGCTTTGTCGATCTCTTCTCCGGCGGTCTTCAGGGCTTTCTCGAGTTCCCTTCCGGCGGTCTTCAGGGAAGCTGTGATCGTATCACCTATGTCCGCCACTGGCTTCTGTGCTGCAGTTCCGCATTTCGGGCAGAAGCCCGCGGCATCCTCAAGTTTCGTTCCACACTTCGCGCAGAATGGCATCATACCACCAGCGGCATTGTCACGGTGTGTGTCGAGGAGAGAATGCCATGATCAGTGCTTGGACAACGATGCTGATTCCAACCAGAATGATCAGACCAGCAATGAAGGAAAACCATGGCAATGCTCCTTGGCCAAGAAGACTGAGCAGGTATCCCGCTCCCAGCCAGAATACAGCCCCCGAAAATGTCTCCGCTTTTCCACGAATATATGATCCCGTCACAAACCTGAGCCCGAGTATTCCGAGCTGAACCGCTCCGAAAGCGTAGCAGAAATGCTCCATTGCGGTATACAGCACGGGGTGAGGATGCATAGGCTCGAACCACCAGAAGTTCTCGAAAACCTTGACCAACTGGAAGTCGAGTATGAAAGATTTGATCCCCTGACCAAGGTTGGGAGTCGTAAGATAGATCACTGCCGCGATTATGAGAAAGGCGCCGAAGGAGATCCAGCCAGGGTCATCTGCACGATGCCTGTCCAATGGCGGCTTGGTTTTGGTCTCAGAACTCATGCTACTCTCTCCTCTCAACCGATATCGTACATTCGGTCACCAAGGCGGCGATGGCACCCAAGGCGGCGAGCCACGGCGCCAGTATGACGCCAATTAGACCGGCGGTGACCGGCACCTCAAGAAACACCCTGCCCTGCTCATCTCTAACAATGATTCTGGTGACGTTCCCTTCATGCAGGAGATCCTTGACCTTTTTGACCAGATCATCGGAGCTCACGGAGAACTCTTCAGTGACTACCTTACCTACACGCGACCCGCACTTGAAGCAGTACTGAGCGCCCATGGGCAGATCAATTCCGCATCTATCGCAACGCACCAACATGTCTCCCTCCTCTCACTCCTCCAATCACAGGCATTTGAGCAACTCATTAGCATTTGCCTCACGGAGAACGGCATTGTGACGCCATGCCGTTCGCTGGGCATGGCATGATTCCCCGCCTGTCTTGGAGGAAGACGTTATATCTCATGTCGTCTCCGGTCATGGCGAGAAAGTGGTGTGATCTTGGTCTACTGTGTCAAGTGTGGTGCAAAGAATCCTGACGACGCAGCGATATGTGCGCAATGCGGAAAACCAGTCATGGGAGTTGAGAGAGGAAGGACCCGGCGAGAGGATGAGATGTGTTTCGGGTTACCCCGTCATTGGGGCGGCATACTCGTGGGACTCTTCATCATCATATTGGGCATGGCGATGCTCTTCCGGACATACTTGAGGATTGAGGACTTCTGGCCGCTCATCCTCATCTTCGTGGGCTTAGCCGTTCTGCTGGGCGGCCTATATCGATACGCACGTCGGTAGCTCGCCTTCAAACCGAGCGGAGATGCACCCGTTCGCCTCGACAGCTACGTTCGATGAGACAATGAGATTCGTGAGAGAAGCCAGAAGACTGCCAGCAAGACAACAAACAAGTCCGCCATGAAGTCAGCAGTTATGAGATCAGTAGCGAGCAGCATGAGACTCGTTCCGACAACGAAGACCATTGCGAGAATGAATCTTGCACGAGCACCGAGGCGCAACACCAGCGTCTGAGCAAGACCTAGGACCACCGCAGCCACTCCCACATAGTACATGAAGAATGCGGGTTCACTTTGTGTCCAGCCGGGCCAGCTCGAAACAGCAAAGACTGTGACCACGGTTAGTGAAAGGACCGCGCCAGACAATAATCCGTAGCAGGTTGCGCAGAAGCTCTTTCCTCCAACCAGCAACTCGTGCTCCGCTGGTTTTGGCTCGACAGGATGGTGTCCGTGAAGAAAACTGATCCCCAGTATCGTTGTGGGTCTCCTCTGAACGTCCTCTTGTTTTTCAGCGGAGGGGCGCGATCTCACTGTTCCAGA
>JBAVVE010000038.1:0-25808 GCA_049697135.1 Bathyarchaeia archaeon
CTCGAGGAGGAAGCGCGGATTTCCTTCGCGAGTAGCCAATCCGACTTTCGCGGATCCGTCTCGCCAAGGTATTATCCAGGCAAAGAACCCGGGCGCATACTTCGATCCGAGATAGATCTCAACCATATCGCGATCTAGATCGTTCACTCGCTCGACGTGGACTTGAGCTGAGTTGATCCACATCGATCTGTGACGTTCGCTTGCGAGTCGATCAGGTGTGAGTGTAGGTGCTGCACCCTCGCAGTCGATGATGAGACCGCACTTGAGTGTGCGAGATTCACGGCCGGCCCCAACTTGCACTTGAATTGGCTCGCTGCTGTGTGTGTGAATTGACACGGCTCGCGAATTGAACTGTATTTGCGCTCCAGCCTTTTCGGCTCTGGTGGCCATATGTTCATCGAAGGCTTTCCGATCGAGAACCCACGTGATCGGGTCTTGACGCTCAAGTCGGACAGACTGGCCTGACGGGGAATGGAAGATTGCACCGCGTATCTGATTCTTGATGATTCCTTCAGGTGGCGATATGCCCAAGCGCTTCATGCTATTGATGCCGACATGTCCTGAGCAATGTGACGGGATCCCGACTCGATTGTGTTCCTCGAGGACGAGAACGCTCGATCCCAAGGAGGCCACGGTTTCGGCTGTCGTAGCCCCGGCTACTCCAGCGCCAACTACAATGACGTCAAAGCTCGAGTTCACTGGTTCTGCCTGCCTTGGTGAAGTGCAGCCTCTTGACTGAGAGCCGAAAGGTTGACGCTCGTTTCGAGCGCGGTTCAGCTAGATAAGGGTCGTGAGGGCATGCAGCAGATACCGAATTACGCGTGTCTGTGCTCGACCAGTTCTACTCTTCTCTTTCCTTTCATGAGCCGAGTCACTCTTAGGATCCCGTTGAGTTCAAGTTTGAGGAGGACAGTGTTGAGTTCTCTGAAGCTGATTTCGCCATAGCTCTCCTTGACCTCGTCTAGGAGATCGTCGTCAGCGAGCGGCCCTTTGCGTTGAAGAACCTCAACAACAGCCAAATTGAGGGGACGGGGCCCCCAGACCTTGTTCATCTAGCTCTTACACAGCCTCTCTACGCTATGGCCGCCGGTGGTGCTGCCCTCTCTCTCCTGAAGCGTTTCGAGAAGTTCTGATACCATGTGTCCATGTCCGCGGTTATGCTCGGCTGAACCTTCTCCATCGCCTGTTTGAAATCGTGGAGCGTGACCTCGTTCGCTTCTGGGTCTTCGCGTAGCGCGTTCATCGCTGCTTCTCTGCAGAGAGCCTCGACATCTGCGCCTGAGCCTCCAGCCGCCATGTGAGCGATCTGCTCGAGGTCGACATCCTTTGACAGTGGCATGGTTCGGGCATGGATCTTGAAGATCTCCTTGAGTGCCTTGGGATCGGGAGCCGGGATGTAGATCAGTCGGTCGAATCTGCCTGGTCGGAGGACAGCGGGGTCGAGGATGTCAGGCCTGTTTGTGGCAGCTATGACGACGACGTTCTGGAGTGATTCTATGCCGTCAAGTTCAGTGAGAAGCTGGCTGATCACTCGTTCGCTCGCACCTGAGTCAGAGTATCCGAGTCCTCTTCTCGGGGCTATCGAGTCGAGTTCGTCGAAGAATATTATGGCAGGCGCCGCGGTCCTGGCTTTCCTGAACACTTCTCTGATTGCTTTCTCGGATTCGCCTACCCACTTTGAGAAGATCTCTGGGCCTTTGACTGAGATGAAGTTCGCCTCGCTCTCTGTCGCGACAGCCCTTGCGAGGAGTGTCTTGCCGCATCCTGGTGGCCCATAGAGTAGTATCCCTCTTGGAGGCTTGATACCCATCTTCTTGAAGACTTCAGGCTTCTTCAGTGGCCACTCTACCGACTCGATGAGTTCGCCTTTCAGTTCCTCTAGCCCGCCGACCTCTTTCCAACGCACCGAGGGCACTTCAACGTAGACTTCCCTCATTGCAGTCGGAGTGATCTCCCGATAGGCTGAGAGGAAGTCGTCTTCCTTCACGACCATCTTGTCCAGAATCTCGGGTGGGACCCTTTCCTCTTCGAGGTTGATGTCTGGCATGTAGCGTCTGAGTGCTTTCATCGCCGCCTCTCTTGACAGCGATGAGATGTCTGCTCCAGTGTAGCCGTGAGTCATGTCTGAAAGACGCTTGATGTCAACGTCTTCTGCGAGCGGCATGTTCCTCGTGTGGATTTGAACTATCTCATTGCGTCCTTGTTTGTCTGGGACGCCAATCTCGATTTCTCGGTCAAACCTGCCTGGCCTTCTCAGAGCGGGATCGATTGCGTTGGGTCTGTTTGTGGCTCCGATGACTATGATGTTGCCTCTGGCACCCATACCGTCCATCAGCGACAAGAGCTGCGCCACAACACGTCGTTCGACTTCGCCTGTCACTTCTTCACGCTTGGGAGCGATCGCGTCCATCTCGTCGATGAACACTATACTCGGCGCAGTCTCGTGGGCCTTCTGGAAAATCTCTCGAAGTCTAGCTTCAGACTCGCCGTAGAACTTTGACATTATCTCTGGCCCAGATATTACGTAGAAGTTTGCGTCAGATTCGTTTGCGACAGCCTTGGCAAGGAGCGTCTTTCCACAACCTGGAGGACCATAGAGGAAGACTCCTCTTGGTGGTTCAATTCCCAATCGCTGAAACAGTTCTGGATGCCGAAGCGGGAGCTCGACCATCTCTCTGATGCGTTGTATCTCCTCGTGAAGGCCTCCGATGTCTTCGTAGGTAACCATCGAGATGCCTTTCTTCTCCGGCGTGGGCTCGCTTAGAACTTGCACATGACTGGTCTCGAGTATCTTGACTGGGCCGTGAGGTCTTGTTCGGGTGACCACAAGCGGGACAGCACTGCCAAAGATAGAGAGCAGAGTCATGTCGCCTTCGACGAATGGCATGTCCATGAATCTGCGTTTGACGAAACTGACGAATTCCTCGTCGACGCTCAGCCTTACGTCTGTGGGCGCGAAGATTATTGCTTGGGCCTCTTTCACATCGGCCTTCTTTAGCACCACGTACTCGTTTAGTGCCACACCAGCGTTTCTTCGGATGAGGCCGTCCATTCGTACGATCTCTTCACCCTGGTCTTCCGCATATGCGGGCCAGGCGACGGCTACTGTTATCTTCTTGCCGTTTATCTCAACAAAGTCGCCTGCTGTGATTGCCAACTTCTGCATCGTGTCGTTGTCTATTCTCACTTTCCCGTGGCCTACATCTCTCTGCCGTGCATCGGCCACTCTCAACTGTAGGTCTTTTCCTACCATGTGCGTTCATTTCCTGAATCTTGAATCCGCTCAGGGCGGACGTTCGAACTCTGCCAGCCCTCACGGAGCGTGTTACTACAGGTAACAGGTCTTGCATATAAGTGTTACTTTTAGTAACACTCCTCAGGTTCGCCACACATTGACGACCTGGATTTCACCCACATTCTCCACGGACTTCAGAGCTTCCTCAACCTTGTCCATTCTACCTTCCTCCTCCGGCATGACGACCCTTGCGACCAACGCCACCAATCCAAAAGCGATCGGTTCCTCATCGAATCGTGCAATGGTCGTCTCAGGCGGGAGAGCTTTCTCGATCTTCTTCCTGAGTTCTCCAAGGTCGACCGTGGTCTCGGTGGGGAAAATCTTGATTTGTGCAACTACCTTTGCCAACCAGAGTCACTGCCTATGGTCCTGTCAGTCCGCACTTGGCACACTTGTAGGGTCTTCCAAAGGTCCTGCACTTCTCGCAGCGCCATATTGTGACTTCACCGCAGTTCGGGCACGGAAAGCGCACAGCACCTTCCCCGGGCATTATGGTCCGGGAACACAAGGTGCAGGTTGGCATTCGCACAGTTCTAGTTTCGCTCAGTCCCAATACCTTCTTTTCCTACAGGGGACCAATCGTCGTTTATTTATCCATTGCTCGCTCCTTGCCCTTGTCATTGTGAAGACGGATCCGGTCTGTGACCGGTTTGCACTGTTCTCATGATGCTGCGGAACCGACAGCTTCATTTCATCCACTTGAAGGTTCCTAGCTCTGGGCAGTTCGGCTCACGCTCACGGGTTGGAAGTGTCATTGAAGATCGACACAGTCTGCGATCTCAGCAGTTTCAGACGATTCATGATCGTGAGCACCTGTGACTCGTTCATTCCCGATGAATACGTTGGCGACGACAACATCTTCCCCGAGAGAGCTTCAGATCAGGGTACCATGTATGTCGAAGCTGAAGACAAGGAGACTCTCGAACAGGTAAGAGACATAAGATTCACACGAGTCTCAAACGTTCTCGGCATCATCTACAACTCGAAAAGCGGACGCACTCATCTCAAGTGGCGCCAGTTCAAAGGCGCCCTCGGCAAGCTCACTGGAGAAGCGAGCACAAATACGATTGTGAACCTGAGCACTGCAGGAGCGCTGGATGAAGACTACGTGAGGAAATACAGGGAAGAAGAAAAAGTGCAGGCTGAACAAACGCAATAGTATTGCAGTGCTTGAATCGTCATTGAGTTCCGAAGTAGTTGCTGATCTTTCTCTGGAAGAAGGCCTCTTTCAGAATGTGGCTACTCTGAATCCATGCTCTGCGCGGGATGCCTAGGTGTGACAACGCGAAGTCCAGAGCGGAATTGAAGTTGCCGAATTGCGCCGGGTTCTTCGACAGAGCTGCTCTTACACTCTCCCTCACGTTCCAGACTCCAACTGGCAGAATGTATCCTGGATGGATTTCTCTTAGAACCAAGGCCGAACTCTGCTTCCTCAACTTAAGCAGATGTTCTGCGATCGCCAGTCGGCAAGCGTAGTAGCAGCCACCAATGCTTGCGTAGGTTGTCCGTCCACGGTATCCCTCATGGTCGCCCATCATTGCCGGATAGTCTCCACCCTCGTTCCAGGCCGTACCTGGGAACCATGCCTCTATCGACTCGTAGTTCCATTTCTCAGGCATGAGCATCACAACGTATCTGTTGTCAATGTATTGGAAGGTGTGGATCCGGAATTCATCGATGGTCGGGAGGTGCTTGATCTCATCCAAGAGTCGTTCTGAGACAGTGCTGTCGACCGCAGTTATGCTCCACCGTGTTGGAACGAGCTTTCTTCGTGTTCCAACTCCGAACATGCCCATGCTGAAAGCTCTCTGTATGCGTGTGACCAAGACGCCATCTTCGTGTAGACGTACTATCGCATCGGTGGCGTTCAGGTCGCGATCATAGTATGCTTTCTCGATTCGTCTGTCAGCCTTGATTCCCCATGCCTGAAAGCTGCGGAGTGGTGCGGAAGGACCGAATGGCTGAACCTCATCGCTCAGCACTAGAACTCCTCCGGGTCTCTTTGCGAACTGAGCCTCGGATTCCGCCGGGCTCAGGCTCAAGGCAAGTTCCTGTAGTCGATCCACGATTCCGAATGGTTCTTGTGCATCGAATATATTGACGCGCGTCTTGCCTCTGACAAGCGAGTATCTCATATCGACGATATCTTGGACCGACTTACCTAGCCACAGCTCAGGTGTGTCCAGCACTGTTGTGTCTCCATGGTACGGAGGCATCATGGGACCAACTGATACATGTGGGTACCCGAATCTCCCCACAAAAACGCCGGGAGGAGTCGAACCATCTATCTGGTCAGAGGTAACGAGGCTGCCACGTGTGGCTATTGCCCTTGCTTTGGCAAGAAGAGGACAAGAGATCTTCCCGCAAAGCATTCTTCCTCCTCTGCACCTTACGCAAAGATCAGCGGAGGGTCCTCGAACTACTCGAAGATCCCTCAAGGAGTCTGGTTCCTGCCCTATTCCATTCGAGAGGAACTCGTTGACCCAGAGGAGTTCGGAGCTCAAAGGCCTGCAGCCCTGGTACCACATTCATGTAGAGTGGAGGTTGTTTTAAAGGCGGAGAGACAGATGAAAATGACTTCTCGCCAATGGTCATACGCCATGAAATCGGGGAGGCGCGTACGCTTTTCTGTTGAGTTAGCTGATCTCGAGCATGATCGATGAATGCCCTTGTGTGTCTGTACGGCCTTGTCCTCGAAACGATTTAATTCTTCATTGACCATGCGGACTTGCGATGATCGCGATGTCTTGCGGATGTTGTGGACCTAGCTGCTGGACGATGCCGTACCCTCCTGTGCCGGCAAATCCGGAGATACACTGGTGTGGTACCCCAATGGTTTGGGTCCCTCAGATCGGAAGATGGTACTGCACCTTTTGCTGGAACTATGAGGGACTCCGGGAGTAGACACGCCAGTCCTCGGCCCAGCAGATTGCTCTTGGGAGGTCACCGAAACCAGCGTGGGCGATAGATCGAACCAAAACACAGCGGCATGATGGCATTGAACACGAGAGGCGTTCTGCAGATCAGTCCAGTACATATTCCAGTATTGGTCACAATCCTCCGCAGAATGGGCTTCGTAGATCCTTTCATCCAGGAATGGTGGGTAGGACAGAGGTTTGGACTCTCAAGAGCACTAACGAGTCTCCTAGAATGGCACGTGCGTGGATTCACTGATGGGTCATTGGATTCCGAAGTGGAAGTATCACGCAAGCGGTTACAGCACCTCGCGTCCAAACCAGGCCCGTACTTCTCACCCCTAACTAGGATGCTCAGGAGTCACAGGATCCCATTTCGCATGGGGAGAATGATTCCTGCAGATGCAACCCATATCTACATGGTTGAGCTGTTTGGGCGGAGCATTCCGATAGAAGTGCCTCGAAGTTACTAGCCCCACCGAGTTCTGAGTTCTCCAGAAATGTATGCAAGCACATTTACATGGTTCAATGAACAGTAAGAATGAGGCTTCTGTTTTGGGTGTAGACCTCGGCGAAGTTCTTCCTAGGCGGAAGATCCCCTTAGACGATCTAGCGGGTAGAAGCCTCGCTGTTGACGGGTACAACACGCTCTATCAATTCCTCGCAATAATCCGACAACCTGATGGTACTCCTCTGATGGACAGACAGAGGAGAGTCACAAGTCATCTGAGCGGCATCCTCTACAGGACGGCGAATCTCGCCGAGAAAGGGATTCGAGTTGCCTACGTCTTCGATGGCCAACCTCCGGAACTCAAGGAGATGGAGATCAAACGCCGCCGCAAGATCAGGGAACAAGCCGCAGTGAAGTATGAAACTGCGTTGAAAGCTGGCAGCATTGAGGAGGCTAGGAAGTACGCTCAGGCTGCGGCAACAGTGAAGGAGCTCATGGTTGAGGATTCTAAGAGACTGCTGCAAGCCCTTGGCTTGCCATGGGTGCAGGCTCCTTCAGAAGGAGAGGCGCAGGCAGCGCATATGGCGGAGAGGGGAGACGTCTGGGCGGCGGCTTCCCAAGACCATGACTCGCTCCTGTTTGGAGCACCACGCGTGGTGAGAAACCTCACAATCTCTGGACGAAGGAAACTGCCCGGACGGCAAGCGTATGTGGAAGTTGAACCGGAAATTGTTGACCTCAATGAAACCCTCACAGGTCTGGGTGTGACACGACAACAGCTCGTGGAAGTGGGCATACTTGTTGGCACTGACTACAATCCAGACGGCATCAAGGGAGTCGGACCCAAGACCGCTCTGAAGCTGATCAAAGAGTTCGGAGACCTCGCGACGGTCACAGCTCGGACTCCTGAATTCAGCCTTCCTGAGAACGTGGACAAGATCAAGGAGTTCTTCCTGAAACCTGACGTGCGGTCAGACTATAGTCTTAGCTGGGGAAAGCCCAACGTCGATGAAGTTGTGGGCTTTCTATGCAAAGAGCGAGACTTCAGCGAAGACCGAGTTAGGAAGGCTCTGGAGAAGATGGAGGAAGGGCTGGCAAGACCATCTACAAGCCCGACACTTGAGCGCTTCTTCGGTTAGCCTCCCTTGCATTTCTCCGTGACGCATGAAAGCTGCCACCATATTCGTCTTGGCAATTGGTCTATGTCTTCCAACCGAATTGTCCTCTCAGCGGTACGAATGCCACGCCACCCAAGTTTTCGCGAGTTATCTTCCCGTCTTGGGATTTCCTGACTCGGAACAATTCCTGAAAGAAATACGGAGTCCCGAGGGGAATCAATAGAACACCACCAGGTCCAAGTTGCTCGACAAGCGGGCTAGGAATGTCAGGAGCCGCACTGGTCACGATTATCACGTCATAAGGACCATGGTCCGAGAGGCCCACCGAGGCGTCGCCGTGGAGCACAGTCACCCTCTTCGAGTAGCCGGCCCTTTCCACATTGAGCTTCGCAAACTCGGCCAGCTCCCTGACTATCTCCACGGACCAAACGTGACCCCATTCCCGTTCGGGCAGATCAGATGGAGCGACAATCTCGGCATAGACACAGCTCATGTACCCACAACCACCACCCACTTCAAGCACTTTCTGGCTGGACTTCATCTGTGCGTATTCACAGAAGAGCACGGTCATGTGCAGAGCACTTGTGGTCTGTCCGTGTCCGATCGGGAGCGGTGAATCAACGTACGCATATTCCATCTCCTGAGGTCGAAGAAACAGCTCACGTGGTACTGCAGATATTGCCCTTGCAACGCGGCTGTTGTGCAGAATCCCTTCAGATCGAAGCGCTTCGACAGCTCTTCTCCGCTTCTCAGAGAAGTCCATCAAATCGGGGGCCCGACCCACATAGCGCCTACAGAGGCCGCCAATAAAAGCCTTAGAATTCATCGTATCATGTAGATGAGGCGAACTAGGCGTGCACATAGTTGAATCAATTCAAGCATCAGGACACCCAAAGATCCGCGCACGCCACACCATGACGATTGAGATCACAAAAGAATCACACCTCACAGAGCGGGGTGACTGCATAGTCGCTGTCTCCGCCACGAAAGGAGCCGCTGATTTGCCTAGAGAGTTCATGGTGCTTGCCAAGAACAACAATGCACGCATCACTCTCGTGATAAGAGTTGGAGACAAGACCGAGACCATCACTGGACAAGGAGACAGTCGACTGAAGCTCAGTCACCCAACGGACCTGGTTGCACGTAAGAGCAACTACGTCTGTAGCAGAACACTCATGATCCACGCCGATAAAGCGGCCTCAAACCTGAGCCGTGAATTCGTGAAGGCACTGCGAGATCCATCCTCAACAATCACAGTCGAAGTGGCCGTGGAACTGTAGGGGCTTATGCACCTTCAGGATACCCGAGCGTCAACAGCTACTTGGACTCGGTATGCGGCGATCTCTTTCACAATTCTGGTTGCCAATATTGACTCTACGTTTCGGCCTGACGCCTCAACGCGTTCCTTGAGCTTTCCAGACCCTGCCTCTTTTGGGTTTTCTCTGGATTCAAAGGAGTAGAAGTGAATGACACCGCCTCCTTTGGCAAGACTGGCGCAGGCGTCGCCGACGAAGTCCAGCGCGCTCCCGGGCAGATTCATGATCACTCTGTCCGCCTTTCTGGATAGACTTGATTTGATAACCTCTTGAGCGTCTCCCATTATCGGCTTGACCCTTGTTAGGACTTTGTTGGCGAGTATGTTCGTTACCAAGAACTTGAATGCGGAGGGGTTCGCGTCGATGGCGTATATGGTTGATGTTGGCTGCCTCTTGGCAATCAGTATCGAGTATGGGCCAACGCCGGCAAACATGTCAACCACGGTCTCACCAGACTGAACCTGTGATGCTACACGCAAACGTTCATGACTGAGCCTAGGGCTGAAGAAAACTGTTTTAACATCCAGCTCGAATGTGCATCCATGTTCTCTGTAATGCGTCACAGGGTTGTCTTCGCCAGCGATCAACCTAAGCGCTCTCACTCGGTAGTCAGACGAGAAAGAACCGGCCTTTGCCATCACAGTTCTTACATTCGGACAGATCTCTATGACCGATCTGCCTATCAACTCGTCAAACGGAGCAAGCTCGTCAGGTACCTCAACGATCGCAATGTGGCCTAAGATGTCGAATGACCTTGGAACAGTCGCTAGAAGGCGAGGTGGCAGGGAATTCTGAAGCGCTTCGACCAGACTCCTAGGTACTCGTGGTCTTTCGCTGAATTCTCGCTCCCCAATCTTGACTGGACCCAATACAGCGGACAAGCGTTCTAGTTCCGATTCATCAGCCCGGCGCGAAAGTGGAATACAGAGCTCCTTCCCAGTCGAGAATACTCTCAGAGAATGATTGATCAGGCGCATGTTCCGAGCCATGCTGACGGCAGCCTGACCCTTGTTGAGAGGAAACACAAGGGCGTCAACCTTCACCATGGCAATCTTCTCTTGCGGACCGCCTAGTTCCTTGTACAGGCCGTGATTTCAACCTTGAAACTGATGCAATGTGGAGTGGGGCAAGAGCGATCGCTCACCCGTTGGAGTGACGCGACAACGCTAAATACGGTGTATGTTTCACATTCGTGACGGAGAGGCTTTCTTGGTCAAATGGCATCGCCGAGAGGAAGTTGTCGGAAAGGAGATCGTCGACGGCGACGCAAGAAAGGTCGGCGTGGTGAAGGATCTTGCTTGGTCGAATGGCGGAAAGCTTGCAGTCGTCGTCGAAAGAGGTAAGGAAGAGGAAGCCTACCTGGCCTTTGAACAAGTCGAAAAGATCGGGGACATCGTGTTCATAAAGTCCGCAAGTTCGCTCGAATCAGTTCCAATGAAGACCTGCCCGGTCTGCAAGCACAAGAACCTTGTTGACGCGAAATTCTGTCAGAGATGCGGCAAGACACTGGAAGAAAAGAAGTAGGCATCTGAGTTCGCGAAGTATATCGAATGGACAGTAGTCTGAGCAGAGAGACCTGCTCACAGGACTACTGTGGTACGCTGATCGTTTCCCCAGGGGGTCACGATCTCCCCACCAAACATCCGTGGAGAATCCGTCTTCGAGCCATCATGCAACGTTCGATGGATTCTCTTAAGTGTCCGACACTGTGTCCTAGTAAGCGCACTTCTTGGAGGCTCAATTATGTCCTCAGACGTTTGGCAGGCTAGAATAGACCTCTGCGTTGACAAGGAATCCAAAACATACTGGATAATGCTGCGACTTCGTAGTGATTCAGGCGATGAGAAGAAGCACATGAGTATTCTCGTTCCAAAGGCTGCCCTCTCCGAGGCTCTGGACCGAGCTTCACGTTTCGAAGAGAAAGGCCTCCATGAGAAGCAAGAACCTACAGACTTGCCCGAGGATCAAGAGGACTAGTTTCCAGATTGTACGCAGGCCTTGTAGTCCTCAGCCACACACTCATATGGTCGGTCGCCTTTCACATCCATTGCTAGGGTCGATCTCGTTTGCTAATAGCTCATATTTCTGACCTCCACTGCGGACATGAGTTTCAACCATCAGTCTTCCAGCAGGCCGCTCAAGAAATCAACTCACTCGATCCTGACGTAGTTGTGATTACAGGGGATCTCACAGACAGCGGCCTTCTGAGCCAGTATCGTGAAGCAAAGAAGAGGCTCGACAGCCTCCGCTGCAGGAACTTGGTCGCGGCAAGCGGAAACCATGACTATCGTTCCACAGGATACTTGCTCTTCAAACAGGCTTTCGGATTCAGGAGAATAGTGAAGATCGACGATACTGTGATGATTGTCGTCGGCACAGCTAGACCGGAAAGGGATGAAGGAGAGATTGGCCACAGACAGGTGGTCTGGCTCCAGCAAACCCTGCGAAGATACAAACGAAAGCGCCGAGTCGTCATCATGCACCACCACCTAGTTCAGGTGCCTGACACGGGACCCGACACCATCCCAATCATAGACTCTGGCGACGCTCTACGGGCTCTCATCGCATCCAAAGCCGATTTAGTACTCGGCGGACATAGACACAGACCATGGATGTGGAACGTTCAGAACCTTCCAATACTCCACGCTGGGAGTTTGTCCTCAGAGCGTCTGAGAGGATTCTTCCACAACTCATACAACATAGTCGAGCTTAGGAGAAGTGAGATCGAAACTCGACTGAAGGTAGTTGGCGGGAGATCCATCAGTTTCAAGGAAGTCTTGGAAAAACCTCTTGGAATAAGAGTCTAGGACTTAGCACGGCGCGAGTCAGGCTCCACATGGACCAACACTTTCGATGCCCCCTTGATCTGTGCATGTAGAGCTTCCTCAATCTGTGTGGAGATTTCATGCGCCTCTGCAACTGCGAGACTCGCGTCTAGAATGCATGTGACTGTTAGATATAGTCCATGCTCAGCACTGTGAACCGCGATGTCACGGCAACTCTTCACGCCACGCACCTGCTGAGCGGTCTCTCTGACAGCACTTACAGTCCTGTGAGATTCCGAGGTCACGTCAGCCCGGGCGAGCGGTGTTTCATCTGCTGATTCTATGTGCGTCACGACCTCAACAACCTGGGGGATGTCGGCCTTGATGGTTGATTCGAGCTTGCTTGCGATTTCGTGAGCGGTTTCCAAGCTGACATCTGGATCTGCTTCTAGATGCATCTCAACATGGAGACCGTTATCCGCATCATGAACTTCGATGTTGTGAATTCCCCTTATCCCGTGAATCCGAGTCGAGAGCACCCTGACTTTCTCAGCAAATCCTGTCTCCGGTTTTGCGGTGGGTTGAGTCCTTACAACAATATCGCTATTGGGCTCAAGTCTTCGAATGGCTTGCTCTACCTCGAATGCAATCGCATTCACCTTTTCGAAACTCGTTGAGCGTTCAACGAACACGTTCAGATCGACAAAGGCCTGCGCCCCAGATGGCCTCACCCTGACTCTGCCGCATGACTGAACCCCGGGGATTCTTAGGACCTCCGCGCGGATGGTTTCAGCGAGCCCCTCGGGCGCCCGGTCTAGGAGAACGAGGACTGTTCGTTTCACAAGTCGCAGACTTAGTACACCCACCACCACAACCACTCCTAGGGCCGCTAGCGGATCGGCCACTCGGTAGCCCAGAGTCACGAACAGGAGCCCAGCTATGACCGTCAGAGAGCTCAAGATATCGGTACTGAAATGAAGGGCATCTGCTTCAAGCGCTTGGCTTCGATACTTCTTTGCGACTCTGGAAAGTGCACGGGATCTTGAGAAGTCTAACACAATCGAAATAGCCATTACCGCAAAACCGGCGAGGCTCGCTTCCACATGTGCTTCTTTGAAGAATAGGCGTTGTACTGCTTCGTAGGTTATCCAAGCGCAAGTGGCCAAGAGGAGAAGCGTCTCAACTAATGCTGAGAAGCTCTCGTACTTCCCGTGTCCATACAGGTGATCTGCATCGGGAGGTTTACTGGAGGTCCTTACTGCATACACTGTTGTGGCAGCCGCTACCAAGTCGAGACCTGAATGCAACGCCTCAGAGATGATGCCAAGGCTGTTGGTCAGAATGCCAACGATCGCCTTCATAGAAGTCAGAGCCACCGCTACGGCAAGTGAGGAGATTGCGACTCTGTTCTTCTCTCGCGATGATCCTGCTTCCAAATCTGTTCCGATCTTCTCTCAACGCTGAAACAAAGCGTACCATCTAACTGGAATGGTAAAAGGGTTTTTGAACCCCTGTCAACTGCAGGATTGCAGTCCTGATAGACATGAAGCACGGGCGCTCAATATACGCGGAGAGAAGAATCCTAGACACTGCGCTATTGAAGAGGTTCATACGAGCACTAGATGAGGACGAGGGGATACGAATAGAGGGAAACGTCCCAGACCTAGCAAACGGCGGGTACGTCTTCTTGGGATTCTACAGAGGCAGCTACTGTGTGAACCTCTGTGACCGCGTGCGTGACAAGCAGTCCCAGAAGTACACCGTCGGCTCCAACGACAGATGGTTCTATTTTGAGGAAGCCTCCGCCCTCTGGAAGTTCCTGCAGCCACTCATTCGGAAACCGCTGAGAGCGTGGCTGTACTAGGCAGCGAGGATTCCCAAGACACCAGATAAGGCGAGTATCCTTCTCCCTGCTGTTTCGCCAGTGCCCGATGCAATCTTGTGAGATCTGATTGCACTCCTAATGCTACGAAGGAACGAGGAAAGAAGCCTCAGCGCTCGTGCTGCGTCGAAATCGTCGTCCATAGCTACGGTAAAACTGGTCTCGAGACGTGAAAGATCTTTCAGAAACCTCAGGTCTGATCTGCCTGCCATCTTTGCTGACGAACAGGAGCTCAACTGCTCCATGGTTTCTTGGATGGACTTCAGTTCCTTTCTTGATTGCAGGAGTCTGCTCTTGGAGTAGTTGGCGGTTTGTCTGTAGTGGGTCTTCGCAAAGAGGAGCCTTAGTTCCTCCGGGGTACACTCAGAGAGAGCATCACGGAGCTTCACAACGTTGCCAAGCGATTTGCTCATCTTTACTCCGCTCACATTCAGCATGCCAGTGTGCATCCAATACTTGACGAAAGGTTTCTTATCACTCAACGCTTCTCCCTGCGCTATCTCGGCCTCGTGATGCGGAAAGATGAGTTCGGCGCCACCTATGTGAATGTCATATGATGGGCCAAGATACTTCGTGGATATCGCGGTGTCCTCTATGTGCCAGCCCGGTCGGCCTTTACCCCAAGGGGAATCCCATAGCGGGCCCTCGTCGAACTTTCTCCAAAGTGAGAAATCCTCATGATGATGTTTTGTTGAGCACAGCTCTAGCCGTCTGAGTTTCAGATCCGTCTTGCTTTGATGAGAAAGCTGCCCGTATGATGGTGACTTCGAGACATCGAAGTAGACTCCGGTCTCGGTTTCATACGCGTAACCGGTTGATATCAACTGTTCAATCTGCGTAATCACATCTGGAATGTGGTCTGTGGCGCGTTCGAACCTGTCGATCGTCTGAATTCCAAGCGCCTTGATATCATCTAGGAATGACTGCTCGAATTCGTTGGCTATGTCCTGAGTGCTCCTCGCCGTCTCTTCAGACTTCTTGATGATCCGCTCGTCGATATCTGTGATGTTCATGACAAAGTAGGGTCGATAGCCTCTGAAGCGAAGATATCTGACCATCATGTCGACAGCAAGGTAGGTTCTCGCATGCCCCAGATGCGCGTAGTCATACACGGTAGGCCCGCACACGAAGGCCTTGATTTCTTGCCCACATGGATTCGGCAGGTCTTCCTTGCGCATTGCATATGTGTTGAAGATCCTGGGCAAGATGGCTCGATCTACTCCACGCTGATGTGGGCACTCCACAACCATGTCGTCGCTTCTATCATTTTCTCCGACGGACCACGGGACGCGCCAGAACGCGATCCGTGCATTTAAGAAGCCGAGAAGTTGGACATCTGAAACGGTCAGTCGGCTTGAAGATCGTTTTTCATGAGAAGTACTTTGAGGTCTACAGCAATGACCCGGCTTCGGAAGAAGGAAGGCTAGATGGCGCCTACGATCTCTTAAAGGACAATTACAGGTTTGCGAAGCCACGGCCTGCACAGGATGAAGATCTGCTCCTCGTGCATGGCCAAGCTCATATTGAGCATGTCAAGCAGGACACGCACCTGTACAAAGCGGCATGTCTTGCTGTCGGAGGCGCCATTCAAACGTCTGAAATCGCTCATGCCGGCGAACCGACATTCGGACTAGCAAGACCACCTGGACATCATGCAAGCCCGAATTCCTGCTGGGGATTCTGCTTCTTCAACAACATCGCAATCGCCATTCGAAGACTTATTGACGTGTGTGGAATCTCCAAAGCCCTGATTGTCGACTTCGATTTGCACTTTGGAGACGGAACTGGCAACACGTTTGCTGGAGATCCACACGTCGCGTATTATCACATGGGCCCAAGCGTCGATTCGCTTGGAGCATTCCTTTCATCTGCGGGGAATTTCGAGATGCTTGCAGTTTCAGCTGGATTCGATAGAGGAGTCGCGGATTGGGGCGGAACACTAACCGACGGGGACTACAGGGAGATCGGAGAACTGCTGAAGCGATTCTCAGAGGAAAAGTCGGAAGGGAGGAGGTTTGCGGTACTTGAGGGCGGGTACAATCACAGGACTCTTGGGACGTCGATTCTCAGTTTCCTGAGAGGGTTCGAATAGCCAGAGACTTCGCGCCACATCCAACACAGTGTCTAGAGGCGTAATCGCTCGCGAAGTCGGATTTGTTACTTAGGCTTATATCCGCGTGGGAACCAATACCTACATTCTTAAGGGAAAATACTATGAGAATTCGATTGAATAGGAAAGCAATAACAACAGTGCAAGCTGTCGCAATCATCGTAATCATCATCGTCGGGGCTGTAGCGGCATACTACCTGACGCTTCCGCCGCCACCACCTCCGACTAAGGGCAAGCTTGTGCTTGACTGGTGGTATGAATCATCAGGACACTATCCACAAAGCGCAGACCTAGCCGCGGTATTCAAGTCTCAAATGGAGGCGACCGGAATAATCACTGTCAACTTGCACGCTGCGGACTGGCCGAGCTACAAGCAGAACAGAGACGCACAAAGCATGCAGGTCTACGTATACGGGTGGTACCCGGACTATGTCGACCCGGACAACTACGTTCAACCGTTCCTTCACTCAGTAGGAGGCGGATGGCTCAATACGGGATACAACAACCCATAGATGGACGCACTCATCACCCAAGCACGGTCAATAACGGACCCAACACAGAGAGGTCAATTGTACGCTCAGATCCAAGAAATCATGGTGAAGGACGCGCCTATTATTCCAGTCTACCAAGGAAAGGCATGGGCTGTCACAAAACCAGATGTCACCGGTGTTAACCTAGACATCACACAGAACATGTACTATTGGCTAATCACTCCACCTCAAGGCAAGGATACACTCATCGTCGGCACAACTGACTCAATTGAAACGGGCTTAGATCCAGCAGAAGTGTGGGACTTTTTTGGTGCAACAATGATCTACACCCTAGGCGCCCCGCTCGTATACATCAAACCTGGATCCGCTGCAGGGCCGAATGACTTCGTTCCTGCACTGGCCACGAGTTGGTCCACAAGTGCCGACGGTTTGACCTGGACCTTCGACCTGAGACAAGGAGTGAAGTTCTCCGACGGCGCAGAGTTCACTGCGGACGCGGTCAAGTACAGTTTCGAGAGAAACATCGCGCTAGCAATGCCTGACGGCCCACAGGTCGGACTGGACTACGCTGGCATCATTGCGAAGGTGGATGCACCGTCAAGATACCAAGTAGTTTTCACTCTGAACTACCCATTCGCACCGTTCCTGTCCCTCATGGCCTTCTCAGGGTCCTTCATCGTCAACCCCAACCGCGCACCCAATACACCCGGACAGGCAGTCCAGTATACTGAAGGAAACGCGCTTGCAAGCAATCCAAACGACCTAGGACCATACATGCTGACAGAGTGGACGCGAAAGGGTGGAAAAGACTACGAGATGAAACTTGACGCAAACCCGAACTACTTCGGCGCGGCAGACGGCTACCCCAAAGCCAAGCACATCATCATGAAATTCTACAGTGATGCAACTGCTCTAGCGCAGGTAATGACATCTGGAGACATTGACATGGCTTTCAGACAGCTGCTTGCTACGGACATCAAGAACATGCAATCGGACCCGAACCTTAAGGTTTGGGAAGGCACAGGCGCATTCATCCAATACATCTGCTTCCAAGAACGAATCGCACCTTTCGACAATCCGAAAGCCAGGCAAGCCATCGCAGCAGCACTCAACAGACAGGAACTAGTGGACACAGTGTTCCTGGGTCAAGGAGTTCCGCTCTACAGCATGATACCCAACGGCATGGCCTTCCACCAAGACGCATTCAAGACACTGGGCGACGCAAACACCCAATTGACTGTGAGTATACTGCAGGAACTGGGCTACGGTTAGAGTGAATATCAGCAACTCTTAACTACGTAGCCCTCTTCTCCCCTTTTTTCATGTCCCTACGTTCTTACATCATCACCAGAATTCTTCTCACGATTCCAATGATCATGCTACTCCTGACCTTCGTGTTTCTGCTCGTCAGAGTCCTCCCCGGAGATCCTGCTATGCTTCATTTCGAGAAACAGGTAGATCCTAAGGTCTTGCTTGAGTTCAAGCAAAAGCTCGGTCTTGACAAGCCGATTGAGACCCAATACTTCGAATACCTAGCCGGCTTGTTGAGAGGAGATTTCGGAAAATCTATGCAGGACTTTTCACCTGTTTCACAGCAGATCTTCTCGGCATTTCCTGCGACTTTGGAGCTTGCGATCTGGGCAGCGATGATCATGATTCTGGTTGGTGTTGTGTTGGGCGTGCAGGCTTCCCGATCATACAATTCCTTGTCCGACCATTCCATTCGAGTCTTTGGCACAGTCTCGTATGCGATTCCCGTCTTCTTTCTCGGAGAAGTCATGATAATGATCTTCGCGATCTATCTTCATCTCTTGCCAGCAGGAGACAGAATCTATGCGGGTATGACGCCTCTAGGATTAACTATCGGTGACCTGCATCTACGCACAGGACTCTTCGTACTAGACAGTATCCTCGAAGGAAACTGGACGAAACTCGTGATGTCCCTTCGGTATCTACTCTTGCCATCGCTCACATTGGGCACGGCTCTCTGCGGAATCTTCATCAGGTTGACAAGAGGGAACATGCTGGAGACCCTGCAACTTGACTTTGTCACTGCAGCGCGAGCTAGAGGGATTAAGGAACGAACCGTGGTATACGGATATGCTCTTCGAAACGCGTTCCTTCCAATACTTACAATGATGGGACTGCAATTTGCTGTTCTATTGGCCGGAGCCGTCCTGACAGAAACTACCTTCTCTTGGCCTGGCCTTGGCAGATATCTTGTGGACAGGATTACGTTCCGGGACTACACTGCAATTCAAGGTGTCGTTGTTTTCTTTGGACTCGTGGTCGCGATGGTCAGTCTGGCGGTCGACGTCATCTATGCGTATCTTGACCCGAGGATCAGATTCTAGGAGGTCTTGCGATGAATAATGAGAAAGTTCGAGGACGAATCGTGGTTCAGTTCCTTCCTGGCTTGACTCGCCTTGCAAGACGGGGCATGGCGGGATGGGCAATCCTGATTGGAGGAGTAATCGTCGTCGCTCTGGCGATCATGACATTGGCTGCTCCATGGATTTCTCCTTACAACCCGATCGCCATTAATGTCGGACCGCTCCTCTCGCCTCCTACGTCTGGGTATCCGCTCGGTACAAATCATCTCGGCCAAGACATGCTCAGCAGGGTGTATGCCGGCGGAGCGATAATGTTCCAAGTGGCAATCCTGTCCGTAATCGTTTGTCTGGCTATCGGCGTTCCAATAGGCCTCTTCGCTTCATACACAGGCGGATACGCCGACAAGCTCGCTTCTCTTGTGATGGACAGCATCTACGCTTTCCCCGGCTTAGTGCTCGCGATCGCAATTGCGGCAACACTGGGGCCGGGCGTTCTCAACATGGCTCTGTCGATTGCAGTAGTGTACATTCCATCGTACTTCAGGATCATCCGCAGTCAGGTCCTGACAATCAAGGAACTACCGTATGTAGAAGCGGCTCGCACTATTGGGGCGACTGGCAGGGCTACTCTCTTCAGTTACATCCTTCCAAACGTCATTCCGTCTATTGTTGCGGTTGCGACGATAAACTTCGCAGACGCGATCCTGACGGCGGCGGGGCTAACCTTCGTTGGCCTTGGCTTGCCTGTCTCCACACCTGACTGGGGATGGGATCTCACCTATGGAAGAAGACTCCTCACAAGCGGAGCATGGTGGGTGATAGCATTCCCAGGTCTTATGGTAGTCATGCTTGCTTTGGGTTTCACGCTAATGGGAGAAGGACTGAGCGAACTCTACAATCCGCGTCTTCAAAAGTGAGTCGATGAACATGTCTCTACTCGATATTCAGTCACTGGTTGTGCAGTACCACACGTTTGCGGCGAATGTGAAAGCAGTTGACCGTGTCTCCTTGCGTATGGAGAAAGGCCATACACTTGGTCTAGTTGGAGAGTCTGGATGCGGCAAATCGACGCTCGGCCTATCGACTCTGCGGCTCGTGCCCCCGCCAGGCAAAATCACAGGCGGGCACATAACCCTCGACGGCATCGATGTGGTCAACTGCTCCGATGAGGAAATACGCCGAATCAGAGGAAAGCGGGTTGGCTACATTTTTCAGGACCCGATGACATCACTGAATCCTGTCAAGAAAATCAGCAATCACTTCGTTGAGATGATCCGGACTCATGAGCCTGAGACCAGTGAAGAGGATGCACTGAAGCGAGCGAGAGAAGTGCTCGGACGCCTGGACATACTTCCTGAGAGAATGAACGATTTTCCCCACCAGTTCAGTGGCGGAATGAGACAGAGAGTCATGATCGGCTTGGCTCTGGCTCTTGGACCTGATCTCTTGATCGCTGATGAGCCAACCACATCATTGGATGTCATAGTCGAAGCACAGATCATAGAGCTCCTAAAAGAACTGAAGGAAACCCTGAAGCTCACGTTGGTTCTGATCACACACAACATAGGCATAGTGGCAGAAACAGCAGATCGCGTCGCTGTCATGTATGCAGGAAGACTTGCCGAGCTCGGCGAAACCGATGGCCTATTCGAGAAACCAATGCACCCGTACACGCAGGCGCTGCTGAATTCTGTTCCGAACATCACGAAAAAGGGTCAGGTACTGTCTTGGATTCCGGGGGCACCACCAGACCTAGCTCAACCGCCTCCTGGTTGCCTGTACCATCCGCGATGCCCACATGCCTTCGATCGTTGTCGGAAAGAAGAACCACATCTCCTGAGACATGACAGCTCAGAAGTCGCATGTCACCTTTACGACAAGAGGTAGATGAGATTGGAGAATATGCTTGAAGTCAGGAATCTCACGAAGCACTTTCCGGTCGAGAAGGGTTTCCTGGACAGACTCTTCACTTCCCAAAAGAGCTACGTGCATGCAGTAGACGACATCTCATTCTCAATGAAGCGCGGCGACATCCTCGGACTCGTGGGCGAGAGTGGCTCCGGAAAGAGCACGACAGCGAAACTGTGCCTCAAACTGATCGAACCGACGTCCGGCAGTATCCTTTCCGAGGGAGTTGACATCGCCAAGATGCGTGGTGAAGAACTTCGCAAGTTCAGGAGGAACATGCAGTTGATCTTCCAAGATCCAACTGCGTCACTAAGCCCACGCATCAAGATCGGTGACGCCATAAAGCATGCGTTGACGTTCCAAAAGATTGGAACAGCAAGCGATCAGACCGAGCGAACGCGAGCTATTCTCGAACGAGTTGGCCTTAAGCCATGGGACAACTTCTACGACCGCTACCCGCACCAGCTGAGCGGAGGACAAAAGCAACGCGTAGTCATCGCTAGAGCATTAGTGTTGAATCCCAAATTTGTGGTCGCAGACGAACCGATTGCAATGGTAGACGTCTCAGTGAGAGCACAGATCCTTGAGTTGATGCTCGAGCTGAAGAAAGAATTTGATCTATCCTACCTCTTCATAACGCATGATTTGGCGATGGCCAACTACGTCTGCCGAAGTATCGCGATCATGTACCTGGGCAAGATAGTGGAAACGGGCCCCAAGGAAGAAGTGTTCGGGAAACCGCTTCATCCATACACCCTAGCTCTGTTGTCGTCGATCCCTGTTCCCGATCCGAAAGCTAAACTGGAACGCATAATCCCTAAGGGCGAGATCCCAAGCCCGATCAATCCGCCCAAGGGATGCCGATTCCATCCCAGATGCCCTTACGCACAGGTTGTTTGCTCAGAACGTGAACCACAACTCGAAGAGACCGAACCTAGCCATATGGTAGCGTGCTTCTTCCCACGAACATAGCTGACTTCGCCAGTTGCGTGGTTCGACCGATGGAAATGCTCAACAACGCGATCCATGGTTGACCACGCGCAGGCGAGTGCAAGCATGGCGAAATCGCCAAGTCGAGAGTATGCCTGCGGCGGCAGAAGTTGCCGGGTGCCCTCATTTTGTGTGGAGATCTACGAACTTTCCTCTCTTCGTGAGCTCCACTTCGACCTCGTACGAGACTGAGCCCTGGGTACATTTCAGGGCCACAACATTGTTCCCGTTCGGGAGGGATTTCACAGGGGGTAAATGTTCGCCTTTGACGGATTCCCCAACTCTGAAGTGCAGCTCGTCTAGAGCACGCTTCACGATTTCCTCTTCTGGCATACTCATGTATATCACGGTTTGAGCTGGTTTCGGTCCGTCCCGTATAACGGATTCATATTATAGTGTTGCTCAAGTTTGGAACAGATAGTGATTGTGGGTGGAAGAGCGGAAAGATAGACATCCCGACCGTCGTCGTTCTAGTTTGATCTGCTTGCTTGGTGCGGGGCAACATGGAACCTACCAGTAAGACCATTGACCGGCTTATCCAAGAGTATGAGATCAATACGGACTCGACAAAACCCGTCAAGACCAGGAAGAGCAAAGTCAGTAAAGGCACAAGAATCTTCAAACTGGACCGCGAGGCGCCTCCCACATTCATTGTTGATACGCCAATGGCTCGAGAGATAGCATGCTATCCTCACTTGGTCGGCGAGTCGCTCGAGCAAAGATCTCTCAAGGCCGCAGCCGAAGCACTACCAGCAATCTTGGAACTTTCAGGGTTGACTGAGAAACGTGAGGGCTGTGAGATAGTTTTCGAGCAGATACTGCGTGCTGCTCCTGGATACAAGCTGCAGGACGCTGCACCCAAGGTTCTTGGGGACTCGTATAGAACAGTCTACCTTCGCCCCCGCTACACACACAGATCATACCGTGACCATGACGGAACGATTCAGAGAGAGATCGAGATAGTTCATCAGGAATTCTCCCAGTTCCCAAAGGGAAAGAAGATCGCGCTCATCATGCAGGACACAGTGGCAAGCGGACGCTCGGGAGAAATCAGCATCAACGCTACGCTCAAGCATTGCCAAGAGTCCGGCTGCAAGATCGATAAGTGGATCCTCTATGGATTCATTTCCGAATACGGCCTTGACATACTGCACCGCATTGCAAAAGAGAACGGCATCTCAATGTATGCATTCGCGATGGGAAACCTCACCACCCTCTCCACCAATAACTACGACATGCCCTTGTACGGAGTTGACGAAGCACACTGGCAAAAGACGCACACGATACGAAAGATTGGGAGCATAATAGACAGGACCAGTCTCAAGGAGTATGTCCCATGCTTTGTACCGGGATCGGATCAACCTGGCGACTGGTCTGCCAGACAGACGAAACTCTTCAACGGAGCTTCCTACGAGCCTGGAGATATCATTGGACACCTCAACAACAGCACCCGACTCATCAAGAGTCTCACCGAGATCGGGGGATTCGAGCCTTGGCAACAACGAATCGCTGAAAAGGAACTAGATTTTCTTCAAAAGGCTCTACGAAAGGAAAGCACAAGGCGAACAGCATAATCGAGCCTAGGCCTCAGGCTGATCCTTGACTTTTCTGAACATCATCCAGAACATGGTCGTGTAGACGGCGTAGAAGGCCGCTGTCGAGAATGGTGGCGCGTCAATCCATATCTTGTCGATCATGAAGCCGCCGACAGGTTGCCCAAACGAGTTGGGCAGATTCCAGAACAACTGAGCCACACCTGATGCGGTGGCGCGTTCCTTCTCGTCCACCAACCGCATGATCAAACTATCAATAAGCGGCGTGTTCATGTTGATCAACGCTTGGCGTGCGATGAAGAAAGGCGTCGAGAACAGGAAGCTCGGCGACAAGGGGATGAGCACCAGAAGCGGAATTGAGATACCGGTTGTGACCACAATTCCGCGGACTCTTCCCATACGTGAGGCTAGTTTTGGAGCTGCCAAGTATGCCAGCGCTGCAACGAGGTTCGACATAGCCTGCAGGGTTCCCATGGGACCACTGTCAATGCCAAATTTCTTCCAGAAATACACGGGGAACAATGGTATTGTGAGTCCCGCACCGAATCCGATGAAGATGTTCACGAGCATGAACTTCGCAATGATCCCGCGAGATTCCAAGCTGAATCTCGCTCTGCCCTTTCGCTCACTTCGAACCTCATGGACGAAAAGCAACGGAACCGCAGGCAGCAGCGTCACCAGGGCGCCCACTGCCATCGTTGTTTGCAGGGCAACAAGTCTAGTGAAGCCAAGCGAATCTGCTAGGAGTGCTGGAAGCCAACCTGTCACAGACCCTAGTGATGAAGCAAAGGTACTCAGGAAGTAGGAGTAGCTGAAAATGGCTGTCAGGCGCTCGATTGGGACCGAGCCAGCAAGGAGCGCACCTGAAGATGCGAATGTCAAGGCTGCTCCAAAACCCGAGAGGGCTGCTCCTCCAATGATTGCCGGTTGGGAGGGGCTCAGGGCCATGATGAAGATTCCGAGGCTCATGATCACATAGCCGATCAGGTTGAATCTCTTCCGACCGAACGCGTCCGAGAGAATCCCTGCTGGGATAATGAATACGGTCATGGACACGCCGAAGACAGCGTTTACAGTACCTACCCATGTGGCGTCGTAACCCGCCGACAATAGGTAGAAGGGCAGTATCAGGAAGTAGAAAGCAAACGACACGCCACCTATGAAAGATGAAGTCAGCAATAGCTTGGCGTCTCGACCAACTCCCTCCAACGCTCGCCCGATTGACAACGCCTTCATCTCCTCATGTCACCAGCCATGTCTCTGTTTGACACCGTCGGACTTGGCATCCATCTCAGCGGTTTGCATTTCGGAACCACGGCTACCTCAATGACACCATTAAGCTTTGGATGATCGGTTCTACCCGAAGCCGAAGAAAACACCTGCACCGGCATGCACAGATCAGAGATCCTGACCGATCTCGACGTCCAATGCCTGAAGTAGCTCATGACAGGGATCCAGGCTGCGAAAGGCTGCGGCCGCTCCAACCTGCACAAGCTCGCTCACTGAGTAATGTCCGCTCGCGACACCGACGGCTCTAGCTTGATTCGCATTTGCAGCTTCAATGTCACGAGGCGTATCACCGACTATAACCACGTCTCCATTGCTCCGCAACGCATACTTCTTTGTGCAAGTACGGACGGCGTCTCTCACCAAGTCAACTCTATCGAAGTAGCCGTTGCTGTAGAAAGTCTCAGCAAAATAACTGCGAATTCCTGTCAGTCGAAGCTTCTCCTCAGCAACCGCAGAAAGGTTTCCTGTGAGAACACCTAGTCTGTGATTTGGACAGGTACTGAGAATCCGCAGCAGTTCACTGACACCCTCATTCAGAACCGGCTGCGTCTCCATTCTCAGAAAAACCTCTTCGGCTCGTGAGATTACCCTCGGAAGGGATCTCATGGCCGAATCCGGGCTCATGCCAGATTCAATGAGGAGAAGTCTGTAGATCTCGGGATCTACCATGCCATCATAGAGCCACCGCTCTTTGGAGAGCACTTTTCCTGCAGTCTCAGAAACCGGACGGACGAAACGTTCCAGCTCTTCATGCTCCGTGCTCTCCTTCGACGTGAGAGTACCATCGATGTCAAAGAGAACAACATGCACTGAAATCACCTGTTATCTGCTGAACTCTGGGTTCAGATGCTCACACATGTGGGAGCAGTTTCGCATGGCTGTCTGCGTTAAATAGTCATCGGATCACTGAAACTGACTGGGAGGCGAATCAGATGGTAATCGAGCGGATAGCCAGTGTCGCCGTGATGGTTTCGGATGAGAAAAAGGCGAAGGAATGGTACAAGGACAAGCTCGGATTTGAGATACGAAGTGACGAGGAACACTGGGTTGTTGTGGCTCCATGGGGATCGACGACAGGTCTACATCTATGCCCAGATGACCCGCTTGAGCCCGGCAATACTGGAATCCTACTACTGGCCGCCGACGTCGAAGGCACGTGCAAAGAGCTGAAACAGAAAGGCGTCGAGTTCACGAGGGAACTTGGCAAGGCCGAATGGGACGAGAAGATGACATACGCGATGTTCAAGGATCCTGATGGCAACGTCTTCTGGATCATGCCCAAATGAGGCCGTAAGACGCACTCGGTCAGCGAGTGACTGGCATGCGGGCGATTGTCCCTACTGGATTATCTTGTCACATTTCTGCATCACTGCGTCTATGTGCACATGTAA
>JBAVVE010000039.1:0-9803 GCA_049697135.1 Bathyarchaeia archaeon
GTATCGCTCAGTCAGGATACATCATGATCGGTCTTGCCGCGCCGACGACTCTTGGGGTTGGCGGTGCCTTGTTCCATATCCTTAACCATTCGATAATGAAGTCAGCAGCGTTCTTTGCAGCAGCGGCAGTCATGATGAAGTTGTCAACCACAGCTCTGGATGGATACTCGGGGCTAGGGAAGAGGATGCCTCACACCGCGCTCGCGCTAACGATTTCGTTGCTTGCGCTTGCAGGAGTTCCTCCGCTGAATGGATTCATGAGTAAGCTAGTCCTATTCACGGCCGCCATGGAGTCAAATCTCTCTTGGCTTGCGCTCGCGGGAGTGCTGAACAGCGCCTTTTCGCTGGCATATTACGGGTGGATCATAAAGCGGATGTATCTTGACGACGCGCCTGACATGACACGCGTAAAGGAACCTCGCCTTTTCGTCTCTGTACTCGCGTTTTCTGCAGCGGTCATAATCCTGACCGGGGTCTACCCTGAGCCAGTCCTGTCCGTGATCATGATGATTCCGTCACGGCTCTAGGCCTTCTCTAACCTGCAGATTCCGCTCGCTCCTTCCAGAGCACGGTTGATTGCCAACTCTCCTATGATCTTCGTGTGCTTGGCTACCGGGCAGCTTCCAGTCCAGCCATTGAAGGCTTCCGATACTGTCCTAGCGTTCGTCTACGGGGCTTCCTGCGGCGGGCCATCTTCCGGATGATGTCATTTTGGATTTCACTCATGAGGCCGTTCAGTCCTCCCTTGTCAGCGGCACGTGGCTGACGCCGGCCCAGCCGTGAAACTCCGTGCGGTATCCTTGGTGTCCCTCCGGAACCCTCGACAGTCGCTCCGGGCTCCAGATGATCAACTCCTTCTCATACTCCGCAAGATCGTAATCCTTCGTGTAATCCAAAGCCCCCGTCGGACAGAAGTCGGTACAGAAATGACAGAAACAGCAACGGATGTACCAGTACTGTGGAAACCTATTCTTTGGATTCTGCGGATATGTCTTCTGGTTGGTAACGGGGACCATCGTGATGGTCTTCTCGGGACATATCCACGCGCATATTCCGCAACCAATGCATCGGTCCATGTAGAGCAAATGTCTTCCTCGGTAACCATCCGGGATTTCGTGTTTTTGGTATGGATGCTTGATAGTCAATCTGTTCTTGAACATGTGTTTCACGCCTTCCCAGAAAGCCCCAGCTGTTGACACTGCGTTCATCTCCTACCTGTCTGCTTCTATTGGCCAGTAGTCCAAGCTTCCGTAGATTATTGGCAGGTCGCCTATGTGAACGCCTTTCAGAAGGAAAGGTAGCGCCAACAGATTCTTGAACGAGCCTGTGTTCATCTTGACTCGGTAGGGCTTGTCACTTCCGTCTCCTACGATGTAGTGGTTGATCTCTCCACGCGCCGATTCGATCCTGCTAATTGCTTCTCCCCTAGGAATCACGATCGGGACTTTTCTGGCGATCGGCCCCTTTGGAATATCCCTTATAGCCTGCCTGAGGATCGCCATGCTCTGTTTGATCTCCTCGAATCTTACCAGCCATCTTGAGAGACTGTCGCCTTCTTTGAATGTGGGAATCTCAAAGTCCAGTTTATCGTAGGCGCCGTAGGGAGCATCCTTCCTTACGTCGCATCGTACGCCGGAGCCTCTCAGAACCGGTCCGACTACGCCTAGCCTTATCGCATCTTCCTTCGTGAGGACCCCGACGTTCCCTGCGCGCTCCACGAAGATAGGGTTGCTCACGAAGATTCGGTCAATTGCGGGGAGGTGACACTCAAGATAGCCCAGTGTGTCCAACAGTTTCTCTTTGAATCCTTTTGGAAGATCTCTTCTTACACCCCCTGGGACAGAGAACGAGAACGTCATTCTCGCGCCTGTAAGCATCTCATGCAGGTCGAGCAGCAGTTCCCGGTCACCGAAACCGAACATGTACATTGTGGTGTGCCCGGAGAAGACTCCACCCATTATTGCCATTCCGTAAAGATGGCTGGCTATTCTGTTCATCTCGCAGAGAATTGTCCGGATATAGAGACCGCGCTCCGGGACCTCGACTCCTTGGAGTTCTTCGATCGGTGCGATATATGACCAGTTCAGATGTGAATCGTCGGCGATGTTTGGTCGACAAACCATGGGAATGTTCTTTATGATGTTTCTTGATTCCGCTATCTTCTCGACGCCTCTATGAACGTAGCCGATGTCTGGTGTCGCTTCTACTATGAGGTCGCCATCAGTTTTGACCATGATCCTCATGTGGCCGGAGCCCGGATGCTGAGGACCAACATTCAGATCCAGAATGGACAACTCATGCCATCTCCGGGATCTTAAAGTCTTTCCTCAGAGGAGGTGGGCCGTCCCAGTTGTCCTGGAGCAACAGCTTCTGCAGGTTGGGGTGACCTTCGAAATTCACTCCAAACATCTCGTACGCTTCACGCTCGAAGAAATTGGCGCTTTCCCATATCGGTGTCAACGTCTGCAGTGAAGGATTGTCTCGGTCAAGGTTGACCTTGAGTGAAAGGACTATGTGTTTGAAATCGTCGCGGGAGAATGAGGACACAAAGTAGATGACTTCGATTCTCTTCTCGGCTAGACGATCGATCCCAGCAACGGCGACAGTGTGATCAAAGCCCATCTCGTGCAACCATGCAGCGACATCTCTCGCCGTTTCCTTGCGGACGACGATCGAAATCCTGCCCTTGCGCTCTACCTTCACTTCCTCCACTGCACCACCAAGTTGCTCCCTAACGGCTGTGGCGACTTTTTCTTCTACGTCGAGGAGCGCTGCAGTCATTTCGGATAGACCTCCTCTCTTCGAATCTTCTCCCGCAGTTTGATGATCGCGTTTAGAAGGGCTTCGGGTCTCGGAGGACAGCCAGGAACGTAGATGTCGATTGGTATGGCCTTCTGAACTTCGTTGATTATGCTGTAGGAATCGTGGAAGAGCCCACCCGAGCATGCGCAGTCTCCCATAGCAATTGCGTATTTCGGGTTGGGCATCTGTTCCCAGATGACCTTTACTCTCTTCAACATTTTCTTTGTAATAGTTCCCTCGATTATCAAGAGGTCGCTCTGACGCATTGACCCCGCAGCAGCCTGCATGCCGAATCTTTCCGGGTCGTATCTAGGACACATCAAGGCGCCGAATTCGGCTGAGCAACAGGCGGTTGTCAGGTGTACAGGCCAAAGAGAGTAGATGCGACTCCAGTTTACTAGGTGCTTGAAAGGGGGAAGACCGACTACCGTCTCTACTAGATGTCTCAGACTTCCGACCCAGACGCCCGGAGCGGGACTCATTCCCGAAGACGGAGACGGTGTCTGGGAGCTTGTTCCAGTTTCCCTGACCGTCCTTGGTCACCTCGTCTTCCAATTCATCACTTGATTCTTAAGGTGAGAGTTGATTAGGGTTCCGAAACCAAGCAGAATGAGATGACGGACTAGACGCGTCTTCCTCTACGACCACCAGGTCGGCGTGTTCCGTCATGTGGAACAGGAGTGACATCTTCAATCCTGCCGATCCTGAACCCGGCTCGAGCCAGCATACGTATTGCTGCTTGCGCGCCTGGGCCTGGTGTCCGTGCACCATGGCCCCCCGGCGCTCGTACTCGAATATGAAGAGCAGTGATTCCTCTATCCTTGGCCGTTCTCGCGGCAGCTCCTGCAGACTGCATCGCCGCGTAGGGCGAACCCTGAAGCCTATCTGCCTTCACGTGCTGTCCTCCCGAACTTCGGGCGACAGTCTCCGCTCCGGCGAGATCAGTTATGTGAACTAACGTGTTGTTGAACGAGGAGTATATGTTGGCTATTCCCCAACGTTCAACACGTTTCTCCGAAATGGTCGCTTCCTCCTTCCTAACGGCGAGTCGTAGCGTACGACCCAGAACCGTTTATTATAGTTTTGTAGAATGCGCACGGAAGCTCGTTTCACCCTACATGGACAAGCAATTGGGCCAAGTCTCAGAATAGGAAAGGTCCGCAGGTCTCAGTTGGGCGGGTGTCCGGATGGCGGTGGGCAAGCGCTACTTTCATCTTGGCCCCTTCAGAATGAGAGCCGAGCAGCGCGGGTCTGGTTGTCATATCTGATTCGTCAAGTGAGAGCATCAGACGGCATCGGTGTCCACGCGGTTGAGACAGATTGTTTCCAAGACCCGTACCCTCGCAAGTTGCTTGAGGATCTCATTGTCACCGAGCGGGACTCTTTCTTTGTTGCCACCGTTGGCCAAGAGATCGTAGGATACGCCGTTGCGGCTGCGAGTAAACCAAGTGGACACGTCATCTCAGTCGCGGTAGCGCCAAACCATAGGCGAAAAGGCATAGGTGCAGCATTGGTGTCCGCCGTAGTTGGCAGACTCGTTCAAGAGGGAGTCGGCGTGATTCATCGTGAGGTACGTAAGGGCAATGAGCCGGCGATCGCATTCTATGAGCAAATGGGATTCCAGAAATTCTCAGAGATCAAACGCTACTACTCGGATGGGGAAGATGCATGGGTTCTGGTACGACGAACTGAATCATCGGGGGACCGGTAGAGGTATGCTGCCTTGAAGAACCTGAGCTTCTTCCTGCTCGACGTCAGTCGGGAGACAACCCCTGAAGGATCGGAGATCCGACTGTGGGGCGTAGACAGCCAGGGCAAGGATGTCCTCGTAATCGACAAGAGTTTCAGACCCCATTTTTACGCCATTCCGAAGCAAGAGAGAACACTTGGCGCACTTTCAGAGACTGTCGCCTCATGGAAGATCGGGAATGACGACGTGCAAGTCTCTGTTGAACAGAAGAGACTGTTCAATAAGGAAGTCAGAGCACTTAGAATCGCTTGCAGATCGACGGATGTTCTTGAGAAGATCGCGAAACGCCTCTCCAAGCACGAACAAGTAGAGAGGGTACTAGGTGACGACCTTAGGTATTCTTCGTTGTACTTGCTTGACAAGGGCGTGACACCTTGTCGATGGAATGAGGTTCAGGTTCAGGAATTCGAGCTGCCTGGAACTCAAGTGGATGATACCTACGTTGCCGTTGGTCCGCCTCACCCAATCACCGTGGAGAAGATTCCCAAGCTGCGAATCTTGGCTTTCTCTTCTGTCGTATTCGCGGAGAAAGCATCCCCTCACGCCAGACATGATCCAGTTTCCGCTATCTCTGTTGCTACGAATGACGGCCATGTTCGAAGCTTTGTCCGATCTGGTACGTCTGACCGCAACGTCATTGCCGAATTCGTAGAGTTCCTGGGAGGATTCGACCCACACATTGTGGCGGGATTTGATAGTAACAGAGTCATCTGGCCGTATCTGATCGAAAGGGCAAGAGAAACCAACACTACGCTTGCTGTGAGTAAGCTTCGTTCCCAACCACACACGAGCGTCTATGGACATGTCTCGATCGCTGGGAGAGCAAGCATGGACTTGCTCGACTACGCCAATGAATTGCCTGAAGTCAAAGTCAAGAGCCTGCAGAATGTTACATCATTTCTCGGTATCAAACTCCAACCTGTCCTCCCTGATGAGCTTCAACTTGCGAGCCTCTGGAAGACCGAAAGTGACAGGGCCCTGCTGGTGGATTGTGCCGTCGCTCAAGCTCGAGCCCTATTGGAGATGGCTGAGAGGTTCCTCGAATTTGGAATGGAGCTGTCCTCACTCACGTATATGCCTCTCGATCAAGTGGCCACCGCCTCGGTGGGCCACCGTGTTGATTCATACCTGATCAAACAGGCATTGCATGAGAATCACTTGATTCCACACCGCAGCGAACAGACATACGCGCGGTATCAAGGTGCCATAGTACTAGCGCCTCACGAGGGACTACACGACAATGTGATTGCACTGGACTTTGCCTCCATGTATCCAAGTCTAATGATCCTCTACAATCTGTCCCCTGACACACTAGTGACTCCTGGTGAGGAAATCGGCAATGATGCTTGTTGGATCGTCGAGGGCCTCAGGTACAGGTTCAGGAAGGCTCCCCCAGGGCTATACAAGAATGCGCTCACCAATCTGATTTCGCTTCGAAACACAGTGAAGGCAGGACTGAGGAGTGCCTCCCTTTCCGACTCAGAGAGACGCATTCTGCATGAACGAGAACGAGCGGTGAAGGTGATCGCGAACGCCTGTTATGGATATGCAGGGTGGACCGGCGCGCGATGGTACGTACGCGAGGTTGCCGAATCTGCTGCTGCGCTCGGCCGAAGTAGCATTCTCCGGGTCATTGATCGATGCAAAGAGGTTGGCTTGCCTGTCATCTACGCGGATACAGATGCAGTCTTCGTTGTGAAAGATCAGAACAAAGTGGACTCTCTGGTTCGTTGGGTCAATGAGAATCTACACATGGACATTCGACCAGACAAGGCGTACAAGAGAGTATTATTCACAGAAGCCAAGAAGAAGTACGCAGGCCTTCTCGAAGACGGCAGTCTCGATATTGTTGGAATGGAAGTCGTGAGAGGGGATTGGTCCGAGATTGCGCGAAAGGTTCAGGAGAAAGTGATTGAGTTGGTCCTTCGAGACGCGTCACCGACCGAAGCGAAGGACTACGTATTGAACACAATTGACGAGCTAAGACGAGGAAGCGTCACGATTCCAGAGGTTGTCATATGGAAGAGCCTTTCCAAGCCGATAGAGGAGTACAACGTTAGAGCACCTCACGTAGAGCTCGCAAAGAAGTATCTCAGTGCTGGCAGAGAACTGTTGCCCGGGGATAAGATCGGCTATGTCATCACTAAGAAAGGCGGTAAGCTGTACGAGAGAGCTCAACCCTACTTTGCCGTCACACCCGACCAAGTCGACGTAGAGTACTACGTATCAAACCAGATTGTCCCTGCAGCTGCCCGAATACTCGAAGTGTTCAAGATCGGCCAAGATCAGTTGATGTTAGGAAGACAACGATCACTTCTGTAGCTACCTAGCCGCAAGATCCGACAGCGTCAGTATCTGCAGCCCCGAGGGTCTCTTAGCTATCTCTGAGAGTCTGTCACCGACTACGAACTTGATCTTCTTCTGATCCGCAACATCGAGTATACGCTGTGTTATGACTCCGTCAAAGACGAGAGTGTGGGCCGCTTCTATTGTTGGCAATTGATTGGCGAGTTCGCTGACCGGAAGATGGGCGATCTCTTTTGTGGATTCGTCGAAGACAGCCGCTTCAAGGGTCCCTCTCAGCTCCTGTGCTCTCTGGATGATCGTTTGAGGTAGAGACACTCTGACCTCTGGGGTCGGCTTCACCTCAGGCTTGGGTGCACCATGTGGGACACGTTCTCGAAGGGCCTTCATTATCTCCTTGGGGGTAAGTTCCTCAACCTCTTTTCCTGCCGGAGCTCTTGTGAGGTAGTCCAGTTCCACAACTTGGTCAAGTTCCTTGAGTATCAGGTCTCCGCCTCTGTCTCCGTCGAGGAAAGCAGTGACCTCTTTGTTCTTTGAGAGAGCGATGATTGTCTGAGGGATCTTCGTGCCCTCTATTGCCACTGAGTTCTTGATTCCACATCTCAGCAGATTGAGGACGTCCGCTCGCCCCTCAACTACTATCACCGAGCCACTCTGTTGTACTTCTGGTCCGGCAGGGAGTCTGTCGGGGCCATATTCGACTATCTCTGCTGATCTGATTGCACCTGAGACTTCTTTGACCATCTCGTCCGTGCTTGGAGAGCCCTCAATGACCCATTTCTTGAGTATCTCCTTGGCCTTGTCGAGGATTACCTTCCTCTTCTCCTCGCGGACATCCTCGACTTTCTCAAGCTTGACTTTCGCCGTGCATGGCCCGATTCGGTCGACACTCTCGATCGCTGCTGCGATTATTGCAGTGGAAACCTTGTCCAGGCTCGACGGGATGAGTATAGTTCCAAAGGTTGTGTCTTGTTTGGATTCCAGCTGGATTTCTATTCTTCCTACTCTTCCGCTCTTCTGAAGTTCTCTTAGATCCAAGTCAGGCCCAAACAGGCCTTCAGTTTGCCCGAAGATCGCGCCGATCACGTCGGGTTTCTCAACCACGCCTTCCACTTCGAACGTCGCTAATACGACGTACTTCGTGGTGGATGCGAATTGACCTTCTGTTCCCAATTGATAGTGAACCTCCGTCACAGACGCGGATACGCATACGAGTCAACCTACTACTCCTCCGTAGCGTTCTCCCTTTCAAGTGAAGCACCAGTTGTGCGGTTTGAAGGAAAGTGAAGTCTGTAAGCGCTTTCGCGCGTCAGCTTGAGCAACGCTAGCCGCACAACTGCTGATAAACGTTTGCTCATCGCCGAAAACCTACCGTATCGCCTTGGCTAGTGGCTACTGTGAAACGGTTTTAAGAGAAAGGCTGGTTCCCCCTACGGGAAACGGTGGGATAAGGTGGCTGTCAAGATCGGGATAAACGGGTTCGGTAGGATTGGTAGAGCCTTTGTCCGGGTGTTCAAGCAATCGAAGATGAACGCTGAGATCGCTGCAGTAAACGACGTGGCTGATGCAAAGACACTCGCTCACCTTCTAAAGTATGATTCCGTCTTCGGCAGATTCAATGCTGACGTGAAGCTCGTTCCGAACGGTTTCTCCGTCGATGGCAAAGAGATAGCCGTCCTAGCTCACAGAGACCCCGGAGAATTGCCCTGGTCCAAGCTTGGCGTCGATGTCGTGCTGGAATCCACGGGGCTCTTCACTGACAGAGAACAAGTGTCGAACCATCTCAAGGCAGGAGCCAAGAAAGTGTTGATTTCAGCACCGGCATCGAATCCCGACGTCACCATTGTGCCCGGAATCAACGATTCCAAGTATGATCCAAAGGCTCACAACATCATCTCGCTGGCGTCATGCACTACAAACTGCTTGACGCCCGTCGTGAAGGTGCTTCACGAGAATTTCGGCATGCTGCGGGGACTCATGAGCACCGCACATGCCTACACGAATGATCAGAGGATTCTGGACCTTCCTCACAGAGACCTCAGACGTGCACGCGCAGCTGCCCTTTCCATCATACCGACCACGACAGGTGCGACGAAAGCGATAACAGAGATCTTTCCGGAATTGAAGGGAAAGATCAACGGCTTAGCATATCGAGTACCAGTACCGGACGGATCACTGGTTGATTTTGTGGCGGAGCTTCAGAAGGACGCCACATCTGAGACAATCAATCGTGCCTTCAAGGCTGCAGCTGATGGCCCGCTTAAGCGCATTCTGGAATACTCTGAGGAGCCCCTAGTATCGATAGACATCATCGGAAACCCACACTCATGCATAATCGACGGATTGTCCACGATGGTGCTTGACGGTAGGATGGCTAAGATCCTTGCTTGGTACGATAACGAGTGGGGCTACACAAACCGGCTCGTCGACATGATAGAGATCATGACGAAGACACTCTAGCTGGCGAATCTCGCCTCATCGACGCAACCAACCTTGCAGTGTGCCTATCTAGGTAACTCCCTAGATTCTCAATTCCAACAATCTCAGAGCGAACAAGTGCTTTCAATTGCTTCCAGATTTCGACGTTTGCCTTGACACGCATCTGAGAGAGGTCTCTGCGTAGGCGCCAAGCGAGCGCTCGGCCTTCCTTGTCGAAGTCTGTCAGTATGATCACTTCGGAGTGAGTTGCGATCGAGTCGAGAAAATCAACTAGTCCCAGGCGTCGGGACTTCGCGCAGAAGAGCGGTCCTACGATTCCCAGCCCACGTAGTACCTTGACATCATTGGGGCCCTCGACGATTACAGGAACTCCTCGTTTTGAGTTGGCTGCAACCTTCTCGATGAGTCCTTTGACGGCGTCTAGCCGCCTCTCTTCAGCGCTCAATTCACGCCGAAGTCCTACCGGGTGATCTCCATGGCCGTGACACGCCTTAGGAGGTCTGGATCT
>JBAVVE010000040.1:0-5656 GCA_049697135.1 Bathyarchaeia archaeon
TTCATCAACGAATGCCACACAGGTCTTGCTAATCATAGCGCCTAGCCTCCCATTCTCTAGGGAAGAAGCCAGCTCCATAGGAGGCTTCGTTAGGAAAGGCGGCTTGCTAGTTATCGCTGACAACTTCGGTTCAAGCAACGACCTACTGGACCTGTTGGGCGTGCCTGTCAGGTTCGATAGCAGGGTCCTAATCGACCCCCTATTCTATCGCAAGCAGCCCCTATTCCCAGTCATCTCAGACTTCTCAGAATCCGAGTTCTCGATAGGTTTAGGCGATCTTGTACTGGATTATGCTACGGTTCTAAACGTCACGGCCACAAGCAAGGTTAAGGTTCTTGCAAGCTCATCAGCTTTCAGCTTCCTTGACTCCAATCAGGACGGAGAGAAGAGCCTAGACGAAATCTCTGGACCCTTCCCCGTCCTAGCTGAACTGCAACTGGGCGAGGGGAAGCTTCTCCTCTTCGGGAGCCCAGCTTCCATTGCAAACGGGCTGATAGATGAGGGAAACAACGGTGCCCTAGTCGATAACATTGTCGAGTATGGATCCAGACCCGAACCTCGCCCTGTACTTCTATATGACCAGACACATCTGGAGCGTTCTCCTTACACACCAGCGAAACTCATGACTCGACAATTAGTCGTATCGATCTTGGAGGGCGGCATGCAACTGGCAGCAAAACTGGAACTGGCAGCATTTGCTGTGGTGTTGCTTGCTGCTCGCTATGCGTACAGAAAACCTTCTAAGACAGCGAAGAAGATCGAGGCCCTGCAAGGCGTTAGGTCACCTGATGTTGAGACGGTGTTGCGTCTACATCCAACTTGGGACCGTGCGAAACTGGAGTATGTGGCACGTGAACTTGAGGCATCATTGAAGTGGAGGCGATTGCGTGAAGCAGAATGAAGCGCTGCCCGACTGGGTTAGGAGCATGCAAACGCAGATCCTTGATGAGGCCTCGCGGTTTGTGGTCGGGAAACAGGAGATTCTCAAGAACCTCCTGGTCGCCCTGCTTGCGGGCGGGCATGTGATTCTTGAGGGCGTTCCAGGCGTAGCGAAGACTCACATCGCAAAAACCTTCGCCAGCATGCTAGGCTGCGAGTTCAAGCGAATACAATTCACCCCCGACCTGTTACCCGTGGACATAACCGGTGGATTCGTCTTTGACCAGAAAACCTCCGAGTTCAAGGCCCGCAGAGGCCCGATCTTCTCGAACATAGTGCTCATTGATGAAATAAACCGAGGGACGCCTAAGACGCAGTCAGGAACGATCGAGGTTATGCAAGAACGGCAAGTAACCATTGAAGGTCAAACGTTTCGCCTTCAGGAACCATTCATGGTAATCGCTACTATGAATCCAGTAGATCTGGAAGGCGTCTATCCGCTTACGGAGGTGCAACTGGACCGATTCATGTTTAGACTTGCCCTCGACTATCCGACAGCTGACGAGGAGCGAGAGTTAGTCGAACAGCTCAGTGAGATTGAGGCTCTCAACGTCAGCAAGGTTGCGTCGGCGGAAAACATGCGTAAGCTTTCGGGCTATGTCGAGAAGGTGTACGTCAATGAGGACGTGAGGGCATACATGGTGGATCTGGTGCGACAGACACGGGATCTGAAAGAGCTGAAGCTCGGAGGGAGCCCCCGCGCCCTGATTCACCTCTACAAGGCGTGCAAAGCTAAGGCTCTAGTGGAGGGAAGAGACTACGTAATTCCGGACGATGTCAAGCATCTGACCGAGCCCGTGCTCAGCCACAGAATGTTGTTGTCGAGGCAATCAGAGATCGAGGGACTCAAGATCAATGACATGGTGCATAAGATGGTCGACGGAACACCGATCCCCGGAATGAGACCAGCAGGGTCTACTAAGTGAGAATCCCAAAGACATCCATTCAGACGTCTTGGAGAGCAGACTGGCTAGTAGAATTCAGTATTGCATTGATCGTCCTTGCTTTCCTTGCGAGGGAAATCATCTTCGCTGCTGTCGGCGCAGGAATCCTATTGAGCTTGGCAAGCCTCAGCCTCCTCTTTCATAGGAGACTAGGCGTCCTGCGAAGAGAGCTTCACATCGCAGAACGCCTGCCCAAGACTGGAGTGTGCCTCGGCGACAGTATTGAGGGAGACCTGACTATTCGAAATGGATCTCGATTGGCCGCGCAGATTGTTGCCGTCACACCAGTCGTCGAGAAAGGGTTGAGTTTCAAGCTATCGTCTTCTTCCAACCAGTCGCTCCGACCGGGCACTACCTCAAGCTCAAAGTTCGAGATTGCATCACTGAAGAGTGGGCGTTTCCGAATCTCTGGATTCACGCTGGCGTTCACAGACTCGAGAGGTCTATTTACGAGCGAAGTCAATTACGAACAGGCTGACTGGGTTGAGGTCTATCCGAGCGTGAGGACGAAGGTGCCGATCACTCCTCTCCGCCTCTACGGCGGAGGTCCGGAGATCTTCCGCAAAGGCCCCGCGGGAATGGATTACGCAGGTGTCCGTCAGTACGTGCCCGGCGACGAGTATCATAGAGTTGAATGGAAAGCGACAGCACGCCTTCGAACGCTCATGGTGAAGGAGTTTCATCCGGAAACACAAACAACGCTGCAAATCCTGATCGACACTGGAAGAACGATGCGTCAGCAGTCGTATGTTGGAGCCAAATTTGACGAAGCCCTAGCGGTCGCACAACTGCTTGTGCAGTTGGGAAAGCGCGCTGACATCTGGATCTACAATGAAAGCGAGATCGTGCAAACGATCAAGCCGGCAAACACCGAGGAACAGCTAGCTTCTCTTCGAGAGCTGGCGCTTGCCGGTCGAGTGCTGTCCAAATCTGAGGAACCCGCGTCGCGAGTTCCGGCTCATCCTGCCTTAAGGCGGGAAACGTCGAAACTGTTTGGTGGTGATCGATTCGTAATGTTTCTCCGGCTGCTCAAACTCAAACTGGGTTTAAGCCATAGAAAGGCCGGTTTGTACAAGGCGACAATGGAGGCAACCAGAGCAAGCCCGGATGGGCTTCTGATTGTATTGACTGATCTAGAGGGCGACAACGAGGCTCTCTTGGAAGTTGCTTCGAGCCGACAGAAGCGAGGCAAGACTATAGTGGCACAGATCGGCTCAGGCTGGCGGCTGAGTGATGATCTGGAGGAGGCATATGTCAAGCACCAGGTCAATAGTCGAATCTTGAGCAATCTCGAACAGCTTGGCCTAATGGCATTCGACCTACGACCGGAAGAGTTGATCGACCGAATAGCACACGGTGTCGGGAAAGGTTCCATCGAGGCCCATTGAGTATGTCATGATGTGGCTGCAGAGATCAAAGTGAAGACTCGGTGAGTTGTAGGCGCTCACATCAATCATTAGTGCGCTTTTGTGGCGGTGCTGCTCAGACTGTCATCTCAGAAGGTCGCCACGGTCGACCACTGTGTCTGCCAAGTGCCCGTAGGGTCAACCCAGTAGAAGAGTGCATCCACGTTTGCCTGCTTTGTGTATGTGATCCAATCATTCAAGTTCAGGTAACAATCGAAGTTCGAGCTTCCCTTGGAGAATATGAGCCATGTGAGCGGAGCTTTTCCGTACTGGCTCGACAGCTGAACATCTAGGTCAATCATTCCTTTGTTGTTGTAATTGTCATTCGCCACTCTTACGCACTGGTAGCTGGACATCCAGGAGAATGCAGTTTTCATTGGGTCGCTGGACCATTCAGTCACAATGAATTGTAGTTTCGGGTTCACTGCGAGGCCGGCTTCTATGATTGACTGCAGCTGCGATTGAGTGAAATGCTCAGACCAAGACATAGTAACGGAGAGAAACTCGTCCAGTTCGATAACATCAGCTCCTATCGACGCAGCCTTCTTTGTGGAATCTATGGTGACATCGAGGCCCGCTTGAATCGTCGGTTGGGGAAGCGGACCAGCCTGCACCATGGTCCTCAATCCCGCCGCTTTGGCGGCCTTGATCCAGGTAGAAATCGTGCGCCACTCCGAGGCAGAGCCCGACTTCACGTACGTGCCAACCAGCGTGAAGTTTGCCTGTCTTAGGTCAGTGAATGACGGACTTAGTCCGCCGGTCAGTAAATCGGTCTCCACGAATATTCCCTTATCATGCTCCGTATATGCAGTGCATGATGTCAGACGACGATGAACGGTAAGGGTGGCGCTTGCTGCACCTAGTTCATAGAATGTCGAGACTAGGACCAGAAGCGTTAGCATTATTGCCAAAGGCAATCTGGAGGACGCCATTTCTCATCGTGCATGGCGATTGCCGGTCTAGCCGAGTGAACCTGCTGTGACCGTGGACAGTGAGTGAAGGTTACACTTTCTTCAAGTCCCGGTGCCAGGATCCAATATGAAGACGGACACTAGGGGCAAGAGCTTCGAGCAGCACTAGGTGACGCTCTGGTCTCCGTCAGTCGCTAATCTCTCCCCATGCGCCACATCGGTCTCGTCCGGCTCGTCTTCACGATAGCATTGGGATTGACGAGATCACCTTGCTCAGGAATGGCCCTTTGCAGTTGGCCTTGCGCGGAATGGACTTGGATGAAGAATGCACGCCCGCAGGCAAGAGAAATAAGGTCAACGGTGAAGCTAGACTGTGTCAGACTCGTGCTCCCATGGGCGGGTAGGTCTCATTGCTGACTCGTGGCGGATCTAAGCAAGAATATCTTGCAGTTTTGTTGGCAGCAGGAGCACTACTAGTTCGTCAGCTATACCTCGTTTCAAGGATTCCCCCATTCGACACATTCTACACGCCGGCGCACGATTTGGCGGTCTCACTAGCACTTTCGAGTGGCGGCTCAATTTCGGGGGCGGAGGGTCTTGTGCCACGTGAAGCGATCTACGCAACCTACCCAGCCCTCCACATCTTCGCCGTGATGCTTGGGTCGATCACAGGAATGAGCATTTCATTCCTATGGAACTGGATAGGTTTTCTCCTTGACCTACTGTTGTTCTTGGCGATCTTTCTAGCTGGTAGGCGTCTCGCTAGATCCAATTATGGTGGCGCGATCGCCCTTTCGTATCTCTTGCTGAGTGACCGACTCTTGGACAATGGAATACACACTATGCGTGAAACCTTCGCGATACCGCTGTCAATGCTATCGCTCTATGTTGTACTCATGATGGTCGATCTGCCATTTCGATCGCTCGATGTTGTGCTCATCACTTTCTCGATGGTTGCATCGTTCAGTCACCCGGTTACTGCCATCGCTACTGCAAGCTTCATGTTGCTCATGGTTGTCGCAGGCAGAATTGCCGGTCGTGCAGGTGTGAGAATCCCAGCGTTGGCCGCAACGATCACAGTAGTGAGCTGGTACCTGTATCAAAGTCCGCGGTACTTGGGCTCGTATGCTGTGATACTGCGAAGCCTGATCGAATCTATGTACGGCCCACACGGCGAGTACATCGTGCCTCCGTATCCCACATCTTCTTCCGTCGAACAGTTGCTTTTCTATTCATTGAAGTGGGTGGGGCTGTTTCTGGGGGGATTAGCGATCGTGTTCACATTCATTCACCTCAGAAGCCGCAGGAAGACAGATCCTCAACTGGGTACCTGGTGGTACCTGACGATCGGTATGACTGCTTTTCTCGCGTACGCTGCAGTGAGGGCTGGCGGGTGGCGCTTTGGCGGGTTAGCTAATGTTGCAGATCTCTTTAACCGCCTCGAGAGCTACGTCTT
>JBAVVE010000041.1:0-2755 GCA_049697135.1 Bathyarchaeia archaeon
CCGAGAGGCTGAACGACATTCATAATCCCTTTCATGCTCTTGGTGGTTCCCACTAGGTCCTCCAGGGAATACGGAGGATTCACCAAGGAGACTCGCGTCTGGAAAGCCCTCCAAATGACCTTCTGAAATGATTGGCCGGGACTCCCGCTGATAACAAGACGAATTAAACCCTTGCGCAGTTACGCACCCAAGCTTGATTCTCAGGAGCACTTCCAGCGATATGCCAATATCTAGTGATCTGGAGAATGCGGACCGGGACAACCTTGAGAAGAAGTATAACAAGAAAGAAGACGGATGCTCTCGCCTTTAGAAACCTAGTAGATCCTGCAAAAGCAGCTGACCCCGAGAGTCGGAAGATCTATGACAGGCTTCTCCGAGAATCGGGAAAGCTCCCTGAGATCTATCGCGTTAGAGCTTTCGCTGACAACGCAAAATGGCTCAAACTCGTCGACAAATACATCTTCAGGTGGCCCCAATCGTGTTCACTGGATGAGAAGACCAAGGAGCTTGTCGGTCTCGCCAAATCCATCGCCTATCTTTGGGAGCCCGGAGTTCTTACCAACATCGAAGGAGCGCTTGGGGCAGGGGCAGCATCCGATGAGATAACCGAAGCGATTCTCTTAGCTTCCACGGTTTCAGGACTTGCCGACGTTGAAACAGCGGTCTGCGTCGCGTCGGCGCAGTTGACTGAACCCGGTTCGGCTAGTTCCGCTGACACAGATAGGCAAATCCAAGAGATACATGATGATGCTAGAAAGACTATCGGATCGATTCCGGAGCTCTACAAAGCGAAACTCATGGTCGAGAATGCAGATTGGCTGACAGCGATTCATCGATCGACAAAGATACAGTACAGCCTCGGGGCACTTGATCGAAGAACAAAGGCCTTGGTCTGTCTAGCGGCAAGCGCCGCGAAAGGTTGGGACCGAGGAATCCGGGAGCACTTCAGTTTGGCCCTGAAATCGGGCGCCACGATGAGAGAGATCACCGACGTGTTGGTCTCCGTGTACAAAACAGCCGCATCCATCGGCATTCAGATCGGATTCGGAGTACCCTGCTCAATTCCAGAAATCCCCGGGTTCAAACTGGTAAGAGATTACTATGCGAAGCAGAAAAGCAAGCCTACACGTGGCGCGAAAGGCCGTCGGTGATTATGTAAGCCGACAACCGCGATCAATCTCACGGAAGTATCCCTTAGGAGAACTATGAACCAAGATGGAGTGCTTCGCTTTGCTACCAACAGCTCTTGCTTCGCTCTTCGTCATGTGACCGTACTCATGGGCGACATCTTGATCTTCGTCCTTGTACGTGGACTCGACCACTGCGATGTCTGCTCCGACAACTTCTCGCTCAAGGCTCGGGCAAAGTCGAGTATCTCCACTGATCACTACCTTATGCCCCTGATCATCGAGGACCGAATAGCCCAACGAATTCACTCCAGCATGAGAGACCTCGAAAGCTCTGACTTGGAAAGACTCGATCCCAGTCTCGTCCCCACCAGATAGCTCCAGAATCGGGATCAAGAATTCAGGCGAATAGTACATGAGCGGTGGGTGAAGAAGAGCACGGATCCTCACAGATGGACGCGGGGTTGTGATCGGTAGACGTTCTTTTCGTCCTAAGAGCGTGAGGAAATTAACGAGTGAATACAATCCTGAGATGTGGTCGAAATGCTCATGCGTAAGAAGAACCGCCTTGAGTGTCTCGAACCTGAACCTTCTATCGACGAGATCCCGCAGAGATCCGTCCCCGACGTCGACGAGAAGGCTGTTTTGACTCTTTGTGATCAGGATCTGCGTTCCCACAGCGGCGTTCGAATGTAACACGTTGACTTTCAGCAAATGCTTGCCGGTTCCGATGCTGTAGGCGCGGCGGTCTGGCATACAATCATCACATTCCGAATGACTTTGTGACTGCAGCTCTCAACGGCCCGCATCACGCCCAGATAAGCCTTTTATGAGATAGAACATGTACCGGCTCGGAGGCGTCACCTTGCACGCGCATGAAATCAAGCGACATGTCGCCGAACACTATGGGTCGCGTGCCACAGCAAAGAGCTGCTGTACCACACCACGCGGAGGCTGTCTCGCCCCTCTGGCAGACATCGCTGCCGCACGGGAGGGCGACATCGTCGTTGATATCGGGTCAGGTCCCGGTTTTGATGTCTGCGCGTTCTCAAACTCAGTTGGTGAGAAAGGGCGGGTCATAGGACTTGATCTCTCAAAGGAAATGATCGAAGTCGCAACAGAAAGAGCCAAGCAGCTGAGGTTGAGAAACGCTGAGTTCACCTTGTGTGATGCCGAAGCGATTCCGCTGGAATCAGGTACCGTAGATCTAGTAGTCAGTAACTGCGCCATCAATCTCATGCCCGATAAGCGCAAGGCAATTCGTGAGCTGGCAAGGTTGCTGAAACCTAGTGGGAGGATCGTTATTGCCGATGAGGTGGGGTTCAAGCCATTTGAAAAGAGGGCTCGAGATGATCTGGAAAAATGGTGCCATTGCATCTCCGGCGCAATCACTCCTGAGGAATATGCTGAGTTTATGAAAGCTGCAGGGCTGATTGAAGTCCACGCGCAGCCGCTCCGATACAGAGATCAGAGAGAAGTGGAAGGCTACGGAATCTACGATGCCGTGATTTCCGCGAACAAGCCTGGAAACGGCTAGCAACGATCTGAGACATCAGTGGAAAGTGAGACAAGTGGAAGGCAACCAACATCGTCAAGAGGATACGAAGAGCATATGCCCAGAGTGTCTA
>JBAVVE010000042.1:0-1605 GCA_049697135.1 Bathyarchaeia archaeon
GTCATGAACAGATGCATGAGGCAAGAACACAAAAAACTGTCCTCAAACCCGTGAGAGCTACAAAACCTTCGCTTAACTGAACTCTGGCTTCTCCTTCCCAGCCTTTTTGTCCAAACACGCCTTAATGAAACCATAATACTCGGGGTCTGGTCTCCCGGGACGGCTCTTAAACTCTCCGTGAAACTGGGAAGCAAAGAAGAAAAACCGGTCAGGCAACTCAAGCATCTCCATCCTCCGCCCGTCCGAACTCTTCGCCGAAAACACCAACCCATTCTTCCTAAGAACATCCCCAAAATCAAGGTTGACCTCAAACCTGTGACGATGCCGCTCATAAATTTCATCACATCCATAGAGCCGATGCCCAATTGTTCCCTGCTCAACCACCACTTTGTGAGCACCCAACCGCATCGTGGCCCCCTTGATTTCTATACCACGCTGCTCAGGCATCAAATCAATAACAGGATAAGGCGAACCAGGGTCAATCTCCGTACTGTTAGCACCCTTCAACCCGCAAACATCCCTCGAAAACTCGATGACAGCCAACTGAAGACCATAACATATACCTAAAAACGGAACATCATTCTCTCTAGCATACTTAATAGCCAAAATCTTACCCTCAGTCCCCCTCGGACCAAACCCGTAAGGCACAAAAACCCCATCATAACCCTTCAGGACACCGATACAATCAGGATTCTGCTCAAGCTTCTCAGCCTCAATATAATCAATACTGACCTTAGCCCTGCATTTCGCGCCTCCATGCCTCAACGCCTCACTCATACTCACGTACGCGTCAGTCAGCCCAGCATACTTCCCAACCAAAGCAATCCGCACGTCACACTCCGGCTTCAGCACCGCATCCACAAACTCCCGCCAGCCCTTGAAATCTTTGTTACTACCCGAAAACCCGAGACGCTTGCACACAAACTCGCCCATCTCTTGGTCATCAAGAATCAATGGAACCTGATAGATCGAGCCCACATTGTAAGAACAGAAAACCGCATCCTCAGGGATAGTTCCGAACAGAGCAATCTTCCTACGTGCTTCAGCATCGATCATCTCAGGACTCCGTGCAACGATCGTATCAGGCTGAATACCGATACGCCGCAACTCGTTTACACTGTGCTGAAGAGGTTTCGTCTTCATCTCCTGCGTAACATCAAGAACCGGCACCAACGCAACATGCACGTACAAAGTACTGTCATAACCCTCCTCCAAACGCATCTGCCGGATAGCCTCAAGAAACGGCAACCCCTCAATGTCACCAACTGTCCCTCCCACCTCCGTCAAAACCACATCTGCACCAGAGCCTTTCGCAACACTCCGTATCCTATGCTTAATCTCATTCGTAATATGAGGGACAATCTGAACGCACCTGCCAAGAAAATCACCCCGCCTCTCCTTCTCAATGACCGCCCGGTACACTAAACCTGTCGTGAGATTATTGTCCTTCTTCAAATCTAAGTCAAGAAAACGCTCATACCACCCAAGGTCAAGGTCCGTCTCTCCGCCATCATCAGTCACATAAACCTCACCGTGCATGTACGGATTCATCGTTCCAGCATCAACATTAACATAAGGGTCAATCTTGATCACGTTGACCTTAAT
>JBAVVE010000043.1:0-2224 GCA_049697135.1 Bathyarchaeia archaeon
GCTTCAGCTTCAGGCAGCGCTGCTGTCTTCGAGAGTTCTTCGAAGAGCTTCGACTCCTGAACGCTGCCGGTTTCACGTTCAAGCATGGCTACCATGCTAAGGATCGTCTGCATCCTGTCGCGTAGGCTCTTTGGTTTTCCAGTCATTATTACGTCGATGTCCATCTTGCCTGTCGTCGTGTCGATTCCGACATCTTGCAGTGCGATCGTCATCAGTCTGATGATTGCGCCAGTGTCTTCCACTGTGACCTCTTTCCTAAGAAAAGAGCGAGCACGGCACTCTGACAGCCTAACGAGTGCTTCGAGTTGCCGCGGCGTAATGGCGATTGGCGATTCAGCGGTTGTAGACGTTGAACGCATTTTCAGGTAGAAGTTCTTGAGTTCGTTCGAAGCCTCCTCCGTGAGGATGGGGTCTGTGCGACGGGCATAACTGATGTACTTCCTAAACATCCCCGGAGTCAACGGAACTTCTTCGGGAGTACTTCCCGTTCGATGCAAAGTCAGAATGTGCTCGGACATCCTGCTATCCAAGTCGGAGTCAGGAGCATCTCTCATGACAAAGATCAGGTCGAATCTGGAAAGAATTGTGACTGGCAAGTTGATGTTCTCAGTGATGTTCCTGTACGCGTCGTATCTTCCGAGAGCCGGATTCGCAGCAGCGAGCACCGAAGCCCTCGCATTCAGCGTCGCTACAATGCCACCTTTCGCGATACTGACGGTCTGTTGCTCCATTGCTTCATGTATCGCGACACGATCGTCCGGCCTCATCTTGTCAATCTCGTCTATCGAGCAGACACCCTTGTCCGCGAGCACCAACGCGCCTGCCTCGAGGACAAGGCCTCCCGATTTCTCGCGGACGACAGCGGCTGTCAGACCTGCTGCAGTGGAACCTCTTCCACTGGTGTAGAGCCCCCTTGGGGCTACGCGGGCGACGTATTTGAGGAGCTGACTCTTTGCGGTACCGGGGTCTCCGATGAGGAGGACGTTCATGTCGCCTCTTATCGTGACTCCGTCTGGGAGTATCTTTGGAACGGCTCCGAAGAGCAGGTAGAGAATGGCTTCCTTGATGTTCTCGTAACCGTATATCGATGGCGCGAGTGAGGATAACAGCTTCCTCTGTATCCATGGATCCTTTGCCATCTCGAGTATCTGCTTCTCTTCTTCTGCAGTGATCTCCAGAACTTCGGCTTCCTTTCCGGCCACGTCAACATGGTTCGTGTCGAGGAAGAGCTCGAAGGTCCGAAGACGTGTGCCGCGACCAAGCACTTCCTGCTGCGCGCGCACGATTCCTGTCAGTGAGACCCTATCGCCCGGCCTTGCAATGTCGACCAGATCCTCGTGGAGCTTCACATCCACAGCACGGGGCAGCTGACCAGGAGGAAGATCCTCAGGTCTCTCCTGGATTCGGAATTCCTGGGTGTTTATGAAACTGGAATGCTTCTCGCTGAAATCCAAGATCTCCGAGCGGCAACGTCCACATACGCTCGCCTCACGCATCAGCAAGCCGACTTGTTCCACGTAGGTTATGGAGTTGCACTTCCTGCATTGGAACGCAGCTCTCGTAATGAGGGGTTTGACCGGGGTCGCGCGGACGATTATTCCGTCAAGGAGCAGAAGCTTTCCCAGATGTTCCGCACCAATGCGTCGAAGCGAATAGCGCTCGGGAAGCTTTCTGAAGCGCACTCTCACCCTCTTTGTGAGCTCCGCATATTCGGGATCCTCGATCTTCAGCTGTGCCCATGCTGAACGCTCAATGTACGGAAGATACTCCTCAGGCCTGTCAATGAGCAACTTGGCGAGTTCAGAATCAAAGGAAATGAGATCCTCGAAGTCTACGACTATGTGCCTTTGTCCCGAACCAGAAAGTTGACCGAGCCTCTTCCTGTACTTGTGTTCCTCTTTCTCCGTCTGAAATGTGCTGAGGAACTCCTGAAACCTCTCCTCGGGCCCGGTCAGAACTGTCAATCAGATTCACTTTCCAGTATCGATTGCTTCCATTCACTTATCCTAGTTCCCAATTCCTTATAGAGAGTCTGTTCCTCAGGCGTCATGCTTTTCAGAAGATCGCCAGGGGATCCAGGTGCGGCCGCAAGAGAGGCAATCTTCCTGAGTCTACAGTTTATCACGTCTCGAGAGAGGTTCTCAGCTTTCTCGCACTCTCTCTGCTTGGACGGATCGTGCTTGCCCTCGGCCTTCAGTCTCACCAGAAAACGCCTGAGAATGCA
>JBAVVE010000044.1:0-3132 GCA_049697135.1 Bathyarchaeia archaeon
GCCCTGACGGCAAGCTCCTGACCGCCAATCCAGCCCTAGTGCGCATGCTCGGATACGACTCAGAAGCAGAACTCCTCGCCGCTGATATCCCACACGACATCTACGCGAACCCTGAAGATAGAAGCACATGGATGCGGAAACTACAAGAACAGGGTGAGCTGCGCGACGTTGAGGTCGTTCTTAAGCGCAAAGACGGACGACAGTTGACAGTGCTGGATAGCGGTCGCGTGGTACGTGACGAACAGGGCAGGGTCTTGTACTACGAGGGGACACTCACAGACATCACCGAACGCAAGCGGGCGGAGGAACGTTTGCGGGAAAGCGAGGATCGATTCAGACGGCTCTTTGAGGATTCCCCAATTGCTCTCCAAGAGGAAGACGCCTCCGAGGTCAAGCGGTACATTGACGACCTGAGGAATTCAGGTATCACAGACTTCAGGAAGTACTTTGAGGATCACCCAAAGGTTGTCACAGATCTTGTGGAGAAGATAGAGGTGGTTGCAGCAAACCGGGCTGCACTTGAGCTACACGAAGCGCATACTGAGCAGGAGTTCCAAGCTGGTTTGAAAGCATTCTTCACCCAGGAGAGGTACGACGCGTTCAGGGAGCAACTCATTGCAATCGCTGAAGGCAAGAGCAGGTATGAAAACGAAGCTACGAGCGCTCGAACACTGACTGGCAGGAAGAGAGACATCAGCTTGAGGTGGTATACAGCTCCGGGATACGAAGAGACTCTCTCGAGGGTATACGTATCGATCGTGGACATCACCGAACGTAAGCAGATGGAGGAGGCATTGAGAGAGAGTGTTGTACGTGAAAGGCTCCTAGCAGACCTTGTTCGAAATGCTTCGCTACCGGTCAGCATAGGATATCCTGACGGGCGCGTTGGCAACTGCAATACTGCTTTCTGCGAACTGACAGGCTACAGTGAAGAGGAATTGAAGACGATTGACTGGAACCTTGACCTGACGCCTCCGGAGTGGCGAGAGCTTACGTTTGCCAAACTGCAGGAGCTTGTTCGCACGAAGAAAGCCGTACGCTATGAGAAAGAATACATCAGAAAGGATGGTTCAAGAGTCCCCATTGAACTCGTTGTTCACCCAAAGTTTGATTCCGAAGGCAATATCCAATACTACTTCGTGTTCATCACCGACATCACCGAACGCAAGCGCATGCAAGACGAACTTCAACGATACTCTACGCAATTGGAGAAGCTGGTCTTCGAGAGAGCCAAGAAGCTAGCAGAAAGCGAGCGTAGATTCAGGGAGCTATCCGACCTGCTGCCGCAGATCGTGTTCGAAATGGATGAAAAGGGCAATCTCACATTCCTCAACCACGTTGCATTTGCTTCGACTGGTCATAGTGAGGATGATCTTCGGAGGGGGTTGAATGCTCTCCAGATGTTTGTTCCAGAAGAGCACGATAGAGCTAGGCAGAGTATACGGGGGCTATTGAGTGGAGAGAAGCTAAGTGGTGATGAATACACCGTTCTGAGAAAAGACGGTACTACGTTCCCCGCTCTTGTATATGCTGCCCGTGTCATGCGTGAAAACAGAGCTGTCGGCTTGAGAGGGATTGTCATTGACATTACGGAACGCAAGCGGATGGAGACGGAGCTTGTCAAATCTCTGCGGTTAGCTACAATCGGAGAAACGGCGGCGATGGTGGGTCATGACCTCCGCAATCCGTTGACAGGCATGATGGGCGCCACATACTATCTCAGAACCAAAGAAGGCACAAGGTTAAGCGGGAAAGGGAAAGAGATGCTTGAGCTCATCGAAGAAGACATACAACGTTCTGACAAGATCATAAACGACCTTCTGGAATACTCGAGGGAGTTGCGTCTCGAACTCTCCGAGACCAACGTGAAATCGATCACAGAAGACGCCTTGGCAAAAGTCAAGATTCCAAAAGGAATACGCGTGGTCAACTCGACCAAGAACCAACCACCGATGAAGCTGGACGTGGAGAAGATGAGACGAGTCTTCCTGAACCTCATACGGAACGCCGTTGACGCCATGCCCAAAGGAGGCACACTCACAATCGCAAGCACCAGATCCGGCGACAACGTTCACATAACCTTCAAAGACACAGGAGAAGGAATGACAACGGAAGACCTAACAAGGATTTGGAGCCCACTCTTTACAACAAAGGCAAAAGGGATTGGGCTCGGTTTGGCGATCGCCAAGCGTTTCGTGGAGGCACATGGGGGTTCGATCAGCGTCGAAACCAAGCTTGGAAAGGGATCAACCTTCACCGTGACTATTCCACTCAGACAAGGAGAAGTGAGATCAAAGAGATGAAAGAGGGAGAACAGGCGAGGATTCTCGTCATAGACGATGACGCAACCGTGCGCAAATCGCATGAGGCTGTGTTGAAGGAAAACGGATACCAGGTCGACGTCGCCGAGAACGGTAAGGAAGCCGTCATGAAATCCAAAGCGAAACTCTACAACCTAGCATTAGTCGACCTCCGCCTACCCGACATGGATGGCATAGAACTGTTAACAGCGATGAGAGAAGCCGTTCCGAAGATGGCCAAGATCATCATAACAGGCTACCCCTCACTGGAGAACGCCATAGAAGCCGTAAACAGGGGCGCCGACGCCTACATAGTCAAACCATACACCATGGAAGACCTGCTACGAAAAATCAAGGAACAGCTACAGAAGCAGCAGGAAGCCAAGAAATACAGCGAACAGAAAGTGAAGGAATTCATTGAGGCACGCGCTGAAGAATACGAGTCAAGAGCTTTGGCGAAGCGCAGGTCAAAGAAGTAAGCCATCCATTAGACCAGGCCTTTAGAGCTCATTTTGAGCTGAATTACTGCTCGTTTTCAGCTCATTTTCCGCTCCCTTTCGGCTGAAGAACTGCTCAGATGACAGTCTTAAACGCGGGTTTGTACCTAACCCCCGGCGCATCCTTGGTGCCGCTGCCGAGCCCATCATCCGCTGAAGGCAATTGCATTCGCCCGATCAGGGCCGTCGGACACTTTAAGTATCTGCTGCGCGCCGGACTGTGGTACCGAATGGTACCGAAGATATCTAGGTGAAAGCCATGGCCAAGACGGGACAGGTACAAGCGTATCAAATTGCCGTGAGATTGACGAGAGTAGAGCATGAGAGGATACAAG
>JBAVVE010000045.1:0-21005 GCA_049697135.1 Bathyarchaeia archaeon
CGGGTTTACATTACGCAGCAGTCCGGTCCGGAGATTGGGGTGGCAGCGACGAAGACTTTCACATCTCAGCTCTCGGTGCTCGCTCAACTAGCCCTAAGAGTTGCCAAGAAGAGAGGCAAAGTCTCACAGGATGAAATGGACTATCTAGAAGAGAGAATGAGGAAGCTGCCGGATGATGCGGAAACAATCATCCGGACACAGGAGGAAAAAGTGAGGCAGATCGCAAGGAAGTACAGGGATGCCAAAGCGTTCCTTTTCTTGGGCCGAGGCATAAGCACAGCCACCGCCTACGAAGGCAGACTCAAGCTCATGGAAATCGCATACGTACCCGCCATAGCCTTACCAGCAGGGGAAAGCAAGCACGGTCCCATCGGGCTGGTGGAACCCGGATTCCCTGTTGTGATGGTTTGTCCTAGAGATGAAACCCACAAGACGGTGATTGGAAACATAATGGAGATGAAAGCCAGAGGAGCTTCTGTAATTGCCATCGTGGAGGAAGGAGACGAGGAAATCAAGAGACTAGCAGACGACTACGTTGAAGTCCCCAAGGGCATAGGAGAAGTCCTATCACCCACACTCCTCGTTATTCCTCTGCAGCTTCTGGCATATTACATGGCCGTGGAAAAGGGACTCGACCCGGACATGCCCAGAAATCTGGCGAAATCCGTCACCGTCAAGTAGAGGCTAGGATCGCATTCGTAGTCGGGAGACGTGCGCCGTCATTGAAGGATTTCAAGAATTCGAAGTGGAGAGAACAAGTAGCCAAAGTTACAGGAACCATACGCGAGAATGGAATTAGATTTGCACGACTTCAATTCATTGACATTAACGGGGTTTCGAAGAGCCTGTCCGTTCGAACGAATAACATTGAATCGATCTTTGAGAACGGCCAAGCCTTCGACGGCTCATCTGTCACCGGCTACGCGCCCATAGAGGAATCAGACCTTCTGGCCTACCCGGACCCGAGCACATTCTCGATCATACCGTGGCGTCCGAAAGAGAAGTCCACATGTCGGTTCATCTGCGATATCTACACGCCTGAGAGCAAGCGGTTCGAAGGAGACCCTCGCCTAGCCCTTGAAAGAGCCGTGGATAAATGCAACCGTGCTGGATTCGTGTTCAAATGCGCACCAGAACTGGAATTCTTTCTCGTGAAGGAACAGGCCGGTCTCACGCCCACGCCAATCGACCTAGGCGGTTACTTCGACCTACACCCAGGCGACCTCACAGAAGATATCCGACGAGAGATCGCGGACACTGCGGAAGCGTTCGGAATAGAAATCGAGATCGCCCATCATGAAACCGCGCTTGGACAGAATGAGATAGATTTCAAGTATGATGAAACACTTGCAACCGCGGACCGCGCGGTAACCATGAAGATGGTTACGAAGGCTGTTGCGGCCAGGAATGGCTATATCGCCACTTACATGCCGAAGCCTTTTCCCAATGTGAACGGTTCGGGTATGCATGTTCACGAGAGCATGTGGACGCCTGACGGTTCTGAGAACCTGTTCTACGACGACAACGAAAACACTGGATATTTGTCAAAGACCGCTCTCCACTTCGTCGGCGGCCAGCTCGCACACGGTCGGGAAATATGTGGAATCCTTGCATCTTGGCCGAACTCGTACAAACGTCTCGTTCCAGGGTTTGAGGCACCCGTCTATGTGGCGTGGGCATTCAGGAATAGGTCTCCGCTTATCCGCGTCCCGAACTTTGGCAAGAGGAAGAGCGCCGCGCGTGTTGAGATAAGATGCCCCGATCCTGCTGGTAACCCGTATCTTCAGTTCGCCACACTCTGCTTAAGTGGTCTCGACGGCATACTAAAGAGGACTGAGCCGCCCAAGCCTACCGAATTGAACGTCTACAAGTTGACGTATGAGGAGCGCAAGGAACGCGGCATAGTCTCACTGCCCGAATCCCTGTCGGAAGCGTTGAAGGAGATGGAGAACAGTCAGCTCGTTAAGGAGGCGCTTGGTGAGACACTGTACGAGAACTATCTGCGCGAGAAACACCGTGAATGGGACCTATACAGGACACAGGTCACTCCTTGGGAAGTCGAGAGATACATCAGAAAACTATAGGCCTGTGCGTAAGAAGGGACGAGGCTAGCCGACGGCTGCACCAGCCCCCACACACAAATCAAGGGTCCATGAGAAGAGCTATGAGGTGACAGAATGGTCTTTGTCTCCCGTGTGAGTCAGAAGCATGCCCAAGAGAAAGATCAGGCTGTACTACGCTGGAATAGAGGTTCGCGAACTCCGTAGGTCATTGAGATTCTACCGTTCACTCGGACTGAAGGTTAGCCACCGTGGCACGATGCCCCACGGCGGCAAATGGGTACACTTGAAAGACCCATCGTCAGGCCAGAGGTTGGAATTGAATTGGTATCCGAAAGGAAGCCGCTTCCATGAGCCGTACAAGAACGGGAGCGAACTCGACCACATCGGCTTCATGGTGGACGATGCCGAGAAGTGGTTCAAGCTCCTCGTCAAGCGGAGTGCAAGACCGGCTGCTGGACCATTCGGAGATGAATCGGAAACTTTGGCGTACGTGAAGGACCCGGATGGCATTTGGATCGAGCTAATCGGACCGGGCAGAAAGCCTAACGAAGGAAGCAAGAACTAGTCTGCACAAGGAGAGAGGGATTGTTGGTGGATTCCTCCTCTAATCTGTTGTTGTGGGAGTGGGTCGTCGTTTCGTATTTTGTGTGTGTGCGCACCAAGAGACCCGACGACGAAAACCTCCTATGAGGGTTCAAATCCCGTCACGCACACCAAGCGACGCGCACACACTTGGGACCTGAAAGTCACCTTTGCGTGTGTACGACGTAGGAAAAAGCGAAGCTTCTATATGCAAACAGAGCACCGATTGCTTCAATTGAGGGTCCTGAATCAGTGGCCGCAAGAAGACCGCATGCACCCCTAAGAAACGAAGCGATAGCGATTTTGCTGATGAGACTGTTCTTGGCCTACGAATGGCTGAACGCCGGAATCGGAAAGATTCAGGGCATCCAGACGAACGGCAGCGCCTACTTTGACGGGTTCTCCAAGGTCTTCACGTCGGTTTGGGCGAAATCAAATCCTTATCCGTTCATGACGGATTTCCTGACGAACACTGTGGCTCCGAGTGCTCCGACAGTCGTAACTATGATAGCAACACTTGAGGTGCTTGTGGGAGTTAGCTTACTTCTTGGGATGCTGGCACCTGTCGGGGCCTTGGGCGGCATGGTCATGAATGCGATCTATTACTTGGCAGCGGGTCACACCTCGCCGTCAACGGCTGGCATCAACTTGATGATGATTGGCGCTCAGCTCGCCATCATTGTTGCTGCTGGCGGAAGGGTGCTTGGAGTGGACGCGATTCTGCATAAGAAGTTCGCAAAGATCCCGCTGTGGTAGATAGTGAGATAGTAGATAGATAGTTCTCCATGTTCTATTCTTGAGACAAGAGGTACTGCCTTGTGGCGGCCTATCAATCCATGTCGAATGGCCACGAGCATGAGTACTAGTTTTGTGTGCGTGGATCTCATGGTGCGGGCGACTGAATTTGAACCATCACAGGCGGGGCTTCTCACCGTCAGGCTGGTTTGCGCTGGGTTCTTCTCGCGCCGTTGACGCCTAGGGTTTTGGCTAGTTTCTTGTGTTCTTTCTTGCTTATCCATTCCACGTAGAGGTATTCTTCGAACTCTTCCTCAGTCATGCCGATCCTCCGCGCTTCATCCAGCGTGATCTTGTATGCTTCAAGCTCGGTGGGCCGGTCAACGTATGAGAACTTCGAGTCGAATAGGTCGCGGCCTTGCCGGTACTGTTTGATGTGGACGAGTTCGTGGATGATGTCAAGGTAGAGTTGTCTCTCGTTTGCCGATCGTAGGTATTCTGCTTTGACGATTATGGTTCCGTCGGCGTCGTTGACGTACATGTATTCGGCTGAATCGTCAAACCTTACTCGCTGGTTTCGCAGGATCTCGACCGCCCGTTCCTTTCCCCCAAACAGTGACTGTACAATTTCTGAGTCTTCGAGGCCGATGAATATGTGGGAGAATGGAAACTCTCCGTGTGTCTCAGAACGGTTGACCTCGAATCCCCTCATCGAAACGTCACTCGCGGAAAGTTCTGAGCCGCTCAGGTCACGTTTCCAAGTCTTAAAGTGTTTCTTTGAGGATCTTGTGACTGTTCTCTTGCTATCCGGCGAGACCATGAATGATTGAAGGTGCCGAACGATGACCGCAAGCACAGAGCGTGTGATTCTCTCATGGAGTGGAGGAAAGGACAGCGCACTCGCACTGGAAGAACTACGCCGTGACCAACACTACTTGATCCCGGCTCTGCTGACAACAGTGACGGAAGGCTATGACCGCGTCAGCATGCATGGCATCCGCGTCTCGCTGATTAGACGTCAGGCCGAGGCGATCGGGATACCTTTGGAGACGGTGCTGATCCCACAGAGCGCAAGCAACGACGAATACGAGTCCAGAATGCGTAAGATACTCACTCGCGCTCAAGCCGACGGGGTTACAGCGGTTGCGTTTGGTGATGTCTTCTTGGAGGACGTGCGGCGCTACCGTGAAGAGAAGCTCGCCCAGGTCAGCATGAAGGCCCTGTTCCCCTTGTGGAAGAAGAACACAATTGACATGGCTAGGAAATTCATTGAGTCGGGTTATCGGGCGATTCTTACATGTGTGGACTCGCATCATCTGGATCGCTCGTTTGTCGGCCGAGAGTTCGACGAGCACCTCCTCTCAGACCTGCCAGGAGGGGTGGATCCATGTGGCGAGAGTGGAGAATTTCACACATTCGTCTACGACGGCCCCATCCTGCACAATCCGATATCCATCAGGAAGGGAGACATCGTGTTTCGAGAGAACCGATTCTGGTATTGCGACTTGGCTGAGATCGCGTAGCAGATCACTGAACAAACCCGGTGTTCATCTTTCTCGGAAGCTTTTTAGCGCGTCTCTTCAGTAGTCAGCGTTCGTATATTGAGGAACGAGAGTTGAGCAAACCAGTCGATGTCGGCTCATTGAAAATCGGGCAGTACATCATCATCGATGACGAGCCTTGCAAGATCGTGGAGTTCGAGAAGAGCAAACCCGGAATGTAGCGTGTGGAACGCTGCACGGCGAGCACGGCTCCTCGAAGGCAAGGATCGTTGCGATCGGCGTCCTCACTGGACAGAAACGCAACGTGATCAGTCCTGTCGATGGGAAACTTGAAGTCCCGATGATCGAGAAGAAGACCGGGCAAGTCCTCTCGGTCCAGCCTGACCTTGTCCAGATCATGGATATGGAGTCCTATGAGACGTTCGAGACGCCGCCACCAGCCGAAGATGATCTGAGGTCCAAGTTGGCGTCAGGTGTCGAGATCGAGTACTGGGAAATGCTCGGCAAGAAGAAGATAGTCAGGACTAAAGGCTAGCATCCGGCTGGTCCGTAAGGAACTCACTTGGCGAGGCCTCCCCATGCCCTACGTTAGACAGATGAAACTCAAACCAGGCATGAGAGTCAGCAAGATCGCAGACGAGATGCACAGATCAGGCGTATTGGGGCCTCGAAGATTCGCGGACGCCGTTCAAATCCTGACAACCATGTTCCGTGATAAGCGATACACGAACATCATGGCGATTGCGGGACCGATGGTTCCAGGCGGACTACGCGAGCTGATAAGCGATCTAGTTTCGGATCGCAGAATCCACGCGCTGGCCATGACCGGCGCCAACGTGACACATGATCTTGTAGAAGCACTTGGACACAGGCACCAGATCGGAACCGAGGAATCTGACGATCAGAAACTGAAGAAACAGGGGCTCTACCGCATATATGACATCTACATCTCCCAACGCGCAATAGAAGCAGTCGAGAGATTCGCTCACAAAGCAGTAACCAAGATAGATGAGGAGAAGAGACGGAACATCGCGCCGTGGGAACTACTTCACGAGATCGGGAAACAACTCCGCGACCCAGCATCTATCCTCTGGAACGCCTCTAAGAGGAGTGTTCCAGTCTTTTGTCCGGGCTTACATGATTCGATGCTTGGGGTCGACCTCTGGACCTACGGGCAGCTCAAGCCCCTATACGTGAACCCAGCGCGTGACTTCAGCAAAATCGTCGAACTCACTTACGAGAGCAACAAGATCGGGCTCATCATACTCGGAGGCGGCATGCCGAAGCACTTCACCCTACTCGCGAACACGTTTCGCGGTGGACTAGATGCCGCAGTTCAGTTCACGATGGATAGACCTGAACCTGGCGGACTCAGTGGGGCGCCGCTGGAGGAAGCAGTCAGCTGGGGAAAGATCAAGGCTGGCAGCCGGACCGCGACTGTGATAGGAGACGCGGCAACACTCTTTCCGTTGGCATGCATTGCCGCTTTGGAAAAAGCTGCCTAGACCTCTCTGGGAAGGTTGACTTGCAGAATCCCACGTTTGAGTTTGGATGTCATCCCTGATTCTACTACTGGCACGGGCATGTGGATCCGAGCTCGGTAGCACTTGAACTGGCCGCCTCTGTGCCTGACGCCCATGTCTGCGAATGTGATCCTGCGTTTCGTGTTTGCCTGTACCTCAATGGTGTCGTTCGCAGGTACTTTGATCGTGACCTGACCGGGATCCACGTACGGTAGATCCACGGTCAGTATGACCTCGTGTGAACCGACAGAGATGTTGTAGAGTGGTTCGATGGATTGGGCTGCCTCATTCCAGCCTGACGTGAAAGGCCCTTCGATCAGATGTTCTATCCGTTTGAAGTACTCGTCCATCACTTCGTGGAAGTGCTTTCTTCTCTCATGTGACATGCTTGATCTCACCCGTAGAGTGCAGGAATCTCGTATTCCTGAGACTTGTCCATACTAGCCATCTCCGTCTGCGTCCTCTTCATGACGTCCTTAGCTTTGAGACGGATCTCCTCACCTTTCTGAAGCAGATCCGAGACCTCGATCTTCAATCCAAGTATCTTGTTCAACGAATTAAGCGCGGCTGCAGCCGCTTCCGGGTCAGGATAATTGTAGAACGATTGAGTGAGCAAGGTGATCGCGGGTAACTTCATTTCTGCGCACTTCCTCAGCATGAGCGCGTAGGCTCCGACGATGTAGCCTTCCCCTAGAACCTCAGCAGCGTCGCCCAGTCTCTTCTCAAGCGATTTGTCGGAAAGCGCTGCGAAGACTTTCGGCACATCAAGGTCCTGACGATTCTGAACTGCCATTCCGCCTATCGAGATCATCGTCTCAACGTTTCGAGACGCAGCCCAATTCACAATGGCGTCTGCCAATGATCGAGTCAATGCTGCAGGAATAGCTGTCTCGGCCACTATCACAACCAGCGATCCATTTGAGAATACTCTGATAGGAGACTTCGGAATGCCGTCATGCAGTACAATCATTGGCGGAAACAGATCAGATTCGACGGATCCCACTTCTTCCATCTTGAGCGAGGAGACTATGTGGGACGCCGCCACTAGGCCGACAAGACCCACATCAGGTAGACCGGTGATAAGAGTGAACTTCTCTGGAATGGTTCCCTTTTCTATGATCTTGACTTCGTCAGCCAATTAGATTCGACCTGTTGCAAGATCTACTGCAAAGTGACTTCGCCGCATAATGAATCTATCCATCCAGCCAGTTGAACCTGAGAGAGGATCGCCGGGAACATGAGCTGCTTTTGCGAGTCTGATGGTGTAGAGGCTATAAGTAAGCCAAGTTCAAGAGCAGAACGTTCTGATCACTTGGAGACCGTGTAGTTGAGCGCGCTGGGAGACCTCAGCAAGTCATTAGGCGAAGCAGTCCGCAAACTGCTGAGATTGCCCATTGTTGACGAGAAGGCGATCAGGGAGCTCGCCAAAGACCTCCAACGCGCACTACTCCAAGCCGACGTCAATGTCGAACTGGTTCTTCAGATCTCTCGTAATGTCGAGAAGAGAGCAATCGAGGAAAGACTCCCGCCAGGAATCTCCCGGCGTGAACACGTCATAAAGGTGCTCTACGAGGAACTGACGAGGTTTCTCGGAGAAGAAGCACCGAAGACGACCATACCGCCAGGGAAGACCTACGTGATTATGCTCGTGGGAATTCAAGGAACCGGAAAGACGACAGCGGCGGTGAAGCTTGCTCGGTTCTATCAGAAGCGAGGACTACGTGTAGGAATCATCTGTGCGGACAATTTCAGGCCGGGAGCCTACGAGCAGCTTACGCAGCTTGCAAGCAAAGTCTCGGTTCCCGTCTATGGGGATCCAAGCATTTCATCACCAGAGAAGCTTGTGAAGAATGGTTTCACTCACTTCGAGAAAGAGAAGGAAGATCTCATAATTGTCGATACGGCGGGCAGGCACAAGAACGAAGCTGAACTGATGGATGAGATGAAGCGGCTCGCCAGCTTGGCGAAGCCTAATGAGATCGTCCTCGCCGTGGACGCTTCAATAGGACAAGCCGCGATGGCGCAGGCCAAGGCCTTCAATGACACAACCGACATCGGATCCATCCTAGTCACGAAGCTTGACGGCACGTCGAAAGGAGGCGGCGCACTCTCAGCTGTCGCTGCCACGAAGGCGAAGATCAAGTTCATCAGCGTCGGGGAAGGCACCGAAGACCTAGAGCAGTTTGTACCGTCCAATTTTGTTGGCCGCATTCTAGGTATCGGCGACGTTGCATCGCTGGTTGAGAAGGTTCGAGAAGCTGAGATCAAGATCCCTGAGAAGAAAGCCCGCGCGATTATGGATGGGCGCTTCAATCTGAAGGACATGTATGATCAGCTTGAGGCGGTTCGAAAGATGGGTCCGCTCAAGAAGGTCCTCGGAATGATGCCGGGTGCGTACAATCTGCCAGATGATGCGATGGAGAATGCTGAGGAGAAGATAGATGCGTGGCGTGTGATGATTCAGTCGATGACGAAGGAAGAGGTTGAGGAGCCGAAGCTCATAGACTCCTCACGGGCTCGCAGAATCGCGAGAGGCTCCGGAAGAACGGAGAAAGAAGTCAAGGAACTCATCAACCAGTACACGAACATGAAGAAGATGATGAAGAGCTTGAAACGTCGCCAAGGCACGTTGATGAAACGTCTACCGTTCCAGATGCCGCCTTGATAGGTCTGGGATGCTTAAATAGCCCATTTGGGGTCTGCTAGCAGGATCACTCAGAAGAAACGCTCAGGAGCATACACAGCATTGGTTAGGCGTTCAAAAGGCTACAGATCAAGAACCCGAGCCCTCTTCCGCAAGTCTCCTCGAACGAGAGGAAAAATCGGCCTCAGCCGCCTACTCAGAACCTTCAACCCCGGAGAGAAAGTCATGATAAGAATCGACCCGAGCGTCCACAAGGGCATGCCGCATCGCCGATACCACGGTCGGATTGGCACAGTCCAAGCACGTAGAGGGCGAAGCTATGTCGTCGAAGTCAAGGAAGGAAAACAGATCCACACTATCATAGCTAGACCTGAGCATCTAGAGTAGTTGATCGGATCTTGCCACGAAAAGTCATCGATACCAAACCGATCACCACATCCGAAGCACGAAGAATTCTCGAACGAGCAAAAGAGTAATAACTCGGCGAATACCAGCGAAGAACACGCTACTATACCGTCAAGTTCTCGAAGGTCCCAGCGACCAAAGCTGAGAAACTGATCAAGGATCTCAGCGAGAAACACCAGCTCGACCGAAAAGACGCCATACAGATCGCGAATTGCATGCCCGCATCGATAGAAGAGATCAGGACAGTGCTCTCTATCAAGGGCCGAGTAATCACTACTGATCAACTAGAGGGTATCTTGAAGACCCTGGCTGGATACAGGGCACCCTAGACGTGTGAATCGCCACAGGAAGACAGAGGCGTGTTTGCACAGACCCTGTATGTGACCAAGTCCTACTGAACGCCTCCGCACGTGATGCCCGAAAGGCTTTTGACACCGACGAGACGACACACACTTTCAGGAAGAGCAGGCCATGTCAGCGCCCCGAAACGTATCACCAGTGCTACTGGCGGATCGTAGTGACACAGTAGCGATTCTGCTCTACTGCTAGTTTCTCAGGGCGCAGGAACCAAATCCCGAAGAGTGATTCTTGATGGAATCTAGAGAGAGTCAACGGAGATACGAGGCTCCGAGCACACGTCAGAGTAGGGAGGACGCGCTCCGTCCGAGACTGTACGAAGAGTACGCCTACGTGCTCGACTTCCTGAGCTACGGAAGACCCTCCACTGACAGACCGAGACGTGTGGCCGCTCCCACCGTTCAAGTCATCGGAGAGACTTACTTCACTCTCCTCGAAGCTGAGCTGAAGCCGGGCGCGACTGCGACCCCACATGAGAGAATCTGCGTCGGTAGAGAACGGCGCGAGAAGATTGAGCGCGTAATGGGGCGGATCAGCTACCAGGAACTGACAGCAAGCGCCAAGGCTGAACTGCAACCTGCCCTCGAGGAACTCATAGCGCGTCAGGAGGAGAGGTTCGTCGGATTCTTCAACGTCTCACAACCCGTCACGCCCAGAATGCATGCCCTCGAGCTTCTGCCAGGAATCGGGAAGAAGTCGATGTGGCAGATCGTGAACGCTCGAGAGAAGAAACCATTCCAGAGCTTCAAAGACATACACGAAAGAACTAACATCTCAGACCCGGTGAAGATCCTCGCAAGAAGAATTGCAGATGAACTCGGCGGAGAAGGAAAGTACAGACTATTCTCCCGCACAGCCTAGCCAAGGCGCGGGAATCAGCTGTTCAAATCCGGACGCCCGCCCCAAGGTACCGGGGATATAGGTAAGGGCGCTGGTTGGTGGGGGACGTGGCACTGGTTGTTTTCGACGTGTCTCAGGGACGCGGAAGTCCGGTAGAAAAAAAGAGCGGAGAGGGGTTCGTAGGCTGTGTGAACCGTTACACTGTTTCGATGGTGACCTTGACCTTGGCGGCCTTCTTTGCGTCTTCAAGGATTGTGATCTCGTTCTTTCCTTTGCTCATGTAGGAAAACAAGTTGTTCAGGCTCTCCTTCGCGTCCTTCTTCGTGTCCTTGTCGAGCTCTAGCGTGATCTCCCCTATCTTACCCATGCAGTTTTCACCTGTGCAGGTGGAGTACCATAGGGTTTCCCTTAAAGATTCTTGACGTATCTTTCCGTACTTTTCAGCATTCTTCTACCTTTCTCATACGTCCCGTGGGAGGCGAATCTTCGGCTTGGAAGTTCTTGGCCGAATAACGTAGTCCAGTCCAAATGTTTGCTTTCACTACGAGGAGTCCGTCCCCGAACACGAGCGTCCGAATTTGGACCGTCTTTCGTCGTCGTTTTCGTGTGTGTGTGCGCACCAAGGGACCCACACACAAAACTACTGGGCAGGCAAGACGATATCACTCGCTCTTCACGACAAAACCACAAGCAGATCTGCGAACATTCGCTCATGGTGCGCACACACAAAAGCGAGAATCCACAGTGTAGAGAGAGCTTGACTCTAATTGCTGTGTGGGAAGAGCGAGACAGCCGGGACTTCAGGCGACTGACATTTGACTGGAAGAAGACGCCGTTACAGACGCGGATACCCTCTAGCGGTTCTGGTTGGGCTTGAAGAGAGAAGAGCGGTTCTGTGGCGCGTGTTCAGCGAAGTAGTGAAGCTGGAAGGCACAGTGGAACGCGGAGGAGAAGCAGAAAGAGGGGGACTGTACGATTTTCACGAATCAATTGTCAACGCGTTAAGGCCTATCCTCAAGGAAGGGGTCAAGAGCATAGTAGTTGCGGCTCCTGCAAGGACAGATTACGCCGCAGGTTTCCTTGATCACATCCGAAAGCATCACGCATGGCTTGTTCGAGAAGGCCCCAACGCTGCGACCTTTGGAGAATTGATCGGCTCTGCGGGCGAACTTCACGAGGTCCACGAGCTGGTGAGGACCAAAGGATTCCGTGAGGCAATAGGTGAGACAACGTCCCGTGATGCTGAAAACATTGTCTCAACTTTGGAGAAAAGTCTTGACTCGGACGACAGCAGCACGGTTGTGTCGTACTCGCTTGAGGAAATAGAAGACTTGGTTTATGGTCGACACAAGGAAAGTGACCGCAGAGCGGAGCATGTTGTTCTAACGGACAAGTACTTGGCGGACACCAAGAACAGAGGAAGAATCCTGAAGCTTGTGCAGATCTCAAAGAACATCGGCATCAAGACAACGATCGTCAACGCTGAGACTAGAGCAGGACTTCGTCTCAGCCAACTTGGAGGCTTGGTATGCTTCTCCAAGCCAAATCGAAAGAAGAGAAAATGAGAGCGGAATGCGTGCTGGAAACGGAGTGCTCGCGTATCCGAAGAAAGCAGTGAACGTCATACAGGCAGACCGCGAATCTAAGAAAACCACTCTGCCAGTTCCTGTTGGATAATTCGTGAAAACATGCAACTAGTAAGAATCAAGGTTAGTTGGGCAGCCTCGGCACAATGACGCCGATACTTGCGCCCATCCGCAGACAGGGTGCCCTTGGGGCGCCTGAGGTGTTTTTCATCATCAATGCGCTTCAGTCTCCCGCCAATCCATCCGAAGCACAAGCCCTCATCGACTGCCTCAGGATAGGACATCTTTCCCTTCCCGGTGTGCTTCTTGTAGAAAACCAGTCATGCCTCCTTCTCCCTTGAGTGATTCCTCTTCAGCCAGGAGCGCCATTCGTCCCTTGCGAGGTTTCGGAGCTTTCTCAAAGAGTCGGCATCATTTGCCATGAAATCAACCTTGAGCAAGACATCCACAACAGTCTACTAGGCTTGAGAGTTGTCACGGGCATGCTTGGATGTGTGGACTCTCAATAGTCTGAATGCGAGTTGAACCGCAGGGCCGATGGCAATAGCGAAGATGATCGTTCCCAGCCACAATGGTCCTCCAAGTAACCACCCTACGACAGCTGCAGTTGACTCAAGGAGCGTACGCGACCAACGCACGCTAGTCTTGCCTATCCGTGATAGAGCAAGCATCAAGCTGTCTCGCGGACCCGCTCCAGCATCTACTCCAATATATATCGCAGTCGCGAATCCCATGACCAACGTCCCCAGGAGGAGATATGCAATCTGAACCCAGAAGATGCTGGGAGTAGTGGGTACAAACGGTTTGAGCGCGTCAACCCATACGCCAATGAATATCATGTTCGTAATCGTCCCCCAACCCAGCGGCTCTCCAAGAATCATGTTCACGAGTACGGCTATGAATGCCACGCCAATGCTGGCCTCACCAAGTGAGATCGGAAAGCGGTGAGCAAGTGCCATGTGCAGAACATCCCACGGACCGAGGCCCAGGTTCGCCTGAACCATCATGTTAATTGACAAACCGAATAGCATGAACCCAATCTGAATCACGAAGAAGTCGTATGCGAACCGTCTCCAGCCCATCCAATTGAACTTGAAGATTTCTCTGGCCACGAATCTCACCGGAGGATGATGCGCGCGTTTCCATCCTAGCAGTATAGAAAGATGACTCGATTCTCATCTAATGCTCCACGGATACTCAAGGGGGCTGCTAGCGGATTCCGCCCTGCCCCAGTTGCCGCCTTACTGTAACCAAACCCAGACATGCGAAGTCACAGTACATTCTTTCCTGCTCCCATGCCAGGCGGATTACTTTTGGGAGCGCTGGCATCCATGCACTATCACCACGAGATGCCGCTCGGAAACCTCGTGCCATGCAATTCTCCGCATTGTAACATGCCCGAGAGGGAAGAATAGCGCAAGCTCATGTCTTCTGTCAATGATAGATTCCCAACGTAGTTGGGGGGACGAATCCCCAGCAGCTTCTCTCACGGAAGCCAAATGATCGAAATCGAGCGAGTTAGCCTGCGTCACGTTAGAACTGTTTCAGCTTCTCGTCTATCCTGTCTGCCAGTTCGGTGACCTTGTCGAACTCAGCTTTCTTGGGCGGGCCTTTGACCTCGACTACGCCCAGCACCTCGATCTTCGTTCCTTCAAGGAAGCCTTGGAGCGCCTTCACGGCACCTCCCGACCAGCCATACGAGGTGAGCACGGCTGCATACCTGGTCGGCGCTCTCAGCGCCTTGACCAGCATGGTCGCATATGCGGCAACTGGGTGTACTCCGCCAAGCACCGTTGGTGCACCCACGACGACGACGGGCGTATCGACGAGCTCCTTTGCGATGTGGCCGATCTCCGTGTTCGGTATGTCGAACAGCTGGACGGTGATGTCCTTCTTCACGAGCGCATCCCTGAGGGCCAGCACCATCTTCTCGGTGCTTCCCCACATCGAGACATAAACGATCATGACTTTTCTCTGGAACTTCTCGCTGGTCCATTTCGCGTACTCGTCTAGGATGATCTTCGGGTCTCTCCAGATCATGCCGTGTGAGGGCGCAATCATCTTCGGCCCGAGCTTCTTGACCTTCTCGATCGCTGTCTGGCCGGGTTTCCTGAATGGCATCATGATCTCGGCGAAGTACAGCTTTGCCATGTCGAGTGTGTTCTCGTTGCCATACTCGTCCGCGTAGAACTCGCCCACTGCCAGATGCGATCCGAAGAAGTCGCAGGGGAACAGTATCTTGTCCTCCTCAAGGTACGTGAATATCGTCTCCGGCCAGTGCAACCAGGGGGCGTCCACGAACTTCAGCGTCTTGCCGCCGAGGTCTATCACGGAACTCTCGTCGACGACCATGATTCTCTCTTCGGGTATGTCGAAGTACATCATCGCCGCCTCCTTACCCTTCACGCCGGCAACGAGCTTCGCATTCTTCGCAACCGCCAACACGTCTCTGGCTGCGTTCGCGTGGTCTGGCTCGGCGTGGTTCATTATGACGTAGTCTACCTTGGCGGGGTCGATGCGTTCTGATATCTTATCCAAGAGCTCCTTCTCGAACCCTGGGTTCACAGTGTCTATCAGCGCGGTCTTCTTCGATCCTACGATCAGGTAGGCGTTGTAGCTGGTACCATGTGGGAGCGGTATCAGTCCGTCGAAGAGTCTTCGGTTGTGGTGCTTCGCGCCTACCCAGAAGACGTTGGGAGCAATCTCCTTTGATCCCATTGGCAAGGGCACGATCTCACTCTCCTTGGTTTGTGAATGAGTCAGGGGTAATTAGACTTAGCGAGCAGGAAGACAAACCAACCCGTACAGTGAATCCTAACCGGTCTCCCCATGACCCCGCCAAGGTTCACTGACGTTGTTGACCCGCTCTTCTCGACTTGTCGAGTTACCATCAGGGTCATTATCTGGAATTGGCGATCATTTCCGGAATACTGATGTCAAGTGGCCCTGTCGCAACCTTTCGAAACACTAATTGGCAGGAACTCGAAATCACCCGGATGTTCTGGATTCTGCGTAAGTACCAGTGTGCAGGATTCCACACCCAACAGGATAAAGGCTAGAATGGTAAGAAAAGAATGAGGCGGATTGAGTTGTCGGTTAGGCTTGGCAAGATTATGGGGATTCCGGTAAGGATACACTATACGTTGTGGCTTGTGTTCATCCTGATAGCTTGGTCGCTGGCTTATGGCTACATGCCAAGTCAGTATCCCGGACTCGACACTGTCACTTACTGGGCGATTGGCATTGCATCGGCGATAATTCTCTTCGCTTCAGTGCTCGTTCATGAGCTCTCTCATTCCTATATTGCGAAGAAGAATGGGCTTCCGATAGGCAGGATCACGCTCTTCTTCTTCGGCGGAGTATCAGAGATGAAGGAAGAGCCTCGGGACCCGGGCTTGGAGGTCCGCATGGCAGCTGCAGGACCCCTCATGAGTTTTCTCATCGCCGTGGTGCTCGGTGCTTTCTGGTATCTGGCACCCCTCGCGAATGCACCTGTGGCCGTGACAGCGACGCTTGGCTATGGTGCATTGATAAACGCCATCTTGGGCGTCTTCAACTTGGTGCCCGCTTTCCCGCTGGACGGAGGAAGAGTTCTCCGCGGAAGCATCTGGGAGAGATCGAAGAATCTCATCGCAGCCACTAGGACGGCAACACGAGTCAGTGAAGGTATTTCGTTGCTCATGATGCTCGGAGGATTCGCAGCCATAGTCCTGGGAGACTTTGTCAATGGAATATGGATCGTCTTTCTGGGCTGGTTCATCAGATCGGGAGCCGAGACCAGTCTGCGACAGACACTGGTCGGTGAGGCCTTGTCTGGGGTCACGGTTGGAGACATAATGACGCGAGATGTGCTGACGGTTCCCGGCAACGTCACGGTTCACCAACTCGTGTCAGAGTACTTCCTTGTTCACCGCCATGGTGGTTACCCCGTTGTTGAGGATGGACAGGTACAGGGCATCATCACGATGCAGTGCGTTCGGGCGGTCCCCAAGGAGAAGAGGGAGACTACCACAGTCAAAGATGCCATGATTCCCTGTGAAAACGCGGTGGCCGTCAAGCAATCGGCGTCTGCTCTCGACGCCATGAACATCATGGCTCGTCAGAACGTAGGAAGACTTCTAGTCTTCGACGGAGCACAGCTCCTCGGCATCGTGACTCGAGGAGACCTAATGCGTACGATTCGAACTAGACAGGAACTCAGAGAATAGTCGCAGGAGAGAGCCCTGGCACTCTTACTACTCTCTAGTCGAGTCCTAGGACAGAGAAACCGCCGTCCGAGACAGCTCCAGGAATCTTCAGACCGTCGCAATTCGAACCGTCTACAGGACCAGCAATCTCTGTGTACGCGCACCACGAGACCCCGACACACAATTCGACGGTATGAACGACGACGGACGAAAGCGATTTGAAAGAGTCCAAGAGAGAAGGAATCGACAGATAGGAGGAGAGAGCTTGAAGGAGAGAACAGCCAACAATGTTCATGACGCTTTCGTAGGAGAAGCGAAAGCATACCAGAGGCTCCTCATGTTTGCAAGAAAAGCGGAAGGAGAGAGTTTCGCTCAGATAGCTCATTTGTTCAGAGCTGTTGCGACTGCTGAAGGCGTTCACTCTCGCCGACACTTTGCCCTATTAGAATCAGTAGCCGACACACAGACAAATCTCGAAAGGGCTTTCCAAACCGAAAGCACTGTCAACGGTGTTCACTATCTGAGAATGTTGCAGGAAGCTGAGGAAGACGGAGAAAAGGCAGCCTCTTTGATATTCTCACAAGCCCGTGACGTTGAAGCCGAACACGCCGAACTCTACAAGAAAGCACTCGGTCACCTAATTGGTCAACGCAGCACAGAGTACTATGTATGCACGGTATGCGGACACATTGCAGACGGGATACTGCCTGACAAGTGCCCCATCTGTGGAGCATCAAGCTCGAGATTCGAAAAAGTACGATAGCTAGAATGCAGAACCAGCAGGTTCCACGTTATCGCGATGCGTTTGCCGCGTGCGCGCACCAACAGACCCACACACAAGAATCAAGACGTCAACACTTCTCAATGCGTTTATTCGCCTTTGTTCGCCCAAACAATTTCTGTCGGCATCAGATGCCCTGCCAGCATGTACTGTCTGTTTACGTCCTTGAATCCGAGTTCCTGAAGGTATGGCACCAGCAGGACCGGCCTGCATCCGCCAAGCAACGAAGGCAAGCGCTTGTACACCCCCTCGTATGGTTTCATGTTGTCATACCATCTGGAGCCCTTACTCAAGCCGACTAGAACTAGCCAACCAGCGGGCTTCAAGAGTCTCTTGAATTCCAAGAGAACTCTGGGTATCGCAGCGGTATCCATCAAATCAAGCATGTAACTACTGAACACCAAGTCGAAAATAGCGTCACGGAAGGAAGTGTTTACTGCGTCGCTGACAATGAGATCAACCCTGTCGGACAGATTGCATCTGTGCAGGCGTCTGTGTGTCCTATTGGTCATCTTTTGGGAAATGTCGAGCGCGTAGACTTCTCCAGTATTCCCCATCTTCTTAGCTAGTTCCACCAAGGTTCTTCCGGTTCCAAACCCAGCCTCCAGGACAACGAAATTCTCTCTTGGGTGCGTGATGTTTAGGGCTTTCTTCAGTGAACCCTTCTCGTATCGAGTAAGAAGATCATAGATAGAACTCAAGGAATCATACAGAGCACGAATTCTCTTGCCCGAGAGAGAAACCCGAACGTCCCCATGTATCACTGAAATCCCTTTCTAGAGCGTCTGCGAATAGTTGCTACTGTTTCCAATTTAGAGGATTTGTGTGACACACACCTTTCACTCATGGGTCGGCAAGCGGCGGCCGGAGGGCGACGTGACTAGGTGCCGCACTGATTTCTGCCACATCAAGGCCGCGAGATATCCTCCTGCGAGCCCGCTAATAGTACCTGCGATGAGTATACCGATCTCGAACACCATGTTGCGTGGGATCAGCTGAAACAGAAGAGTCGTTGTGTAATAGCTAGCCATCCCGACGAGCATTGTGCTGACCGTTACCGCGGCTATCAATCGGGTCCGATTGACCTCTCCCTCCTTGGATCGCACCCGCAACACGCTGCAGAAGCCATCCACAAGCAATCCGTAGACGATCGCGAAAGAGACCGTGTAGATTGCCATCGGCGCCCGCCAGCCGGCAGTGAGAAGCCCGCCGACGACCGCAACCAACGTAGCCCCAAAAGGCGCGAGCATGATCGCACCTAGACCCAGAAACATCGCCTGAACTACGACGAGGACTTTATCGAAAGGTGACGGGAGAACAACCTTGGAGATGAATACGACCGAGCCGAAGAGCGCTGCGAGAGCTACCTTTCTGCTTCGACTCAATCCGATTACTCACTCCATTACATGATTGACGAGATCATCAGTTAATAGCTCAGCAGTCATGGTCCCACGGGATTACTTGGGCCGCACCCAAAGCAGGGATTGCCCGGATTGTTCTCCAACTCAATTGCTCGTGTCATGGGTTATCAGCGAGTCCGCGGTGATGCAATGAAGTCGATTGTGTTGGCAGCTGACCTATCTGACCTATCTACTATCACCCCTCATTGTTGGTGCAATTCTTCATCCAGGCAAGAAGGGCCGTCAGGGGGACACCTCCCCTAGCCCGTCTGATTCATTTTGCCTGTAAACGTCGAGTCCAATCAGATAGCGCAACGAGGAGATCTCGGACAAGTCCACGCGTGGTTTCATCTGTAAGTCGCCTGCTGGCATCAAACTTCTCCTGAGCACGCATCACCAACACCTCCGGATCGTTCAGAGGGAGCATGTTGCAGCCGACGCATACGTGCCGAAGATGCATTTGGGCTCGAACCGTGCCGAAGCTTCCTGTGCTCGCGCCCATGATCGCCGCAGGCTTGCCGTCGAGAGGTGAATCTGGCGGACGGGAAGCCCAATCGATGGCATTCTTCAGAACACCTGGAATCGAATAATTGTATTCAGGCGTGGCGATCAGCAAGGCGTCGGCAGCAGCAATGCGATCCCGGAATTCCTTGACGGCCTTTGGATATCCGAGAGAACGCACATCCTCGTTGTAGAGTGGGATCAGCGAGAGATCGAACGTCTCCAGAGTCACGCCTTCCGGTAAGAGTGCAGAAGCGGCAGTAAGTAGTGCAGTGTTGTAGGAGGATTTCCGCAAGCTGCCGGAGATGCCCAGAACGTGAATGTCAGCCATCACAATCACTCTCCTTCCATGGTCTCGAAGAAACGTGTGGGACGCCAAGGCTATAGCAGTGCCTATCTGGTTCTGTTGATTTGTCGGCTTCGCTCTTCTCCTCTCCGCATTTTCTTTCACCCACGTCCAGTTGCAGATAGACAGTAGATAGAGACGAGTTGGCGGCTAGGAATATCTTGGCTACGGGAACCCTGAGGTTCGGGGTAGTCCGCCTCGCACATGAAGCGGTGGTAGCGGCATCCGCAACGGTGCGGGAATCCGCAAGGTCGATGCGCGGCAGTTAACACATGTCAGCCATGAGCCGACAAGTTAACAGACCCTTCATTGGATTCGCTGTCCCAGGATCATGTTGGGTGTTGTCACAAGGCACCGCGCGAAATCCTTGAAGAAATGCTCAAGACCGGACTTGGTGGCCTTGCCATGCGTCACCTCATCATCCAGCTCCCAGTACAAGACGTAGGTGACTTCTCTGGGTCTCCTTGTGAGTTTGATCGCAGGTAGGCCCTTCTTGGCGGAGCCAAAGTCACCTGGCCTGTGGGTTCGCTTCATGTAGCGCACTTCTCTCACGCCGGGGAATGCTCGGTGATGCTCGACCACACGTCCAATCAGGCGCTCGAATTCCTCAACCTTCTGAGGCTTGACCTTGTAGATACAGATCTCTACGAAACTTCCATCTTTATTCATGAATCAACAGCCTCTTCACAGCTGTGTATGGTGAGAGAGAGGTTATGCCTTTTCAAACGGGGACCATAGAATTCGTTGGAAAGCGTCGGGGACGAGTTACATAACGGTGGAGCAGCAAAGAGAGGTTGTTGGAAGATTTTTCCCACAAGTATCGTCGTCGTCCGTTCATCAGTAAGAGTGCGCGTGTCCGTGCTACGTGCTTACACACAGAACTACTCCCCCAACTCCTCTCCTCTTGACGGTTCAAATTTGGATGCCCGCACCAAGGTACCCGACGACGACGGTTCAAATCGCGACGCTCGCACCATGAGACCCACACACACACAACAACCGATTCCAAAAGCTCAAATTCGAATGCCGCACAAGTCGTTTGGTTGGCCTTTGGCCTTTTGTCCCACTGCAGAGAACCACAGGAGATGTGCAATGATGGCTGCCGTCGAGCTATCAGAAGAGACTTTGAGGAAGCTGAAGGCCTTTGACAAGATCATGAAGGCCATTCTGAGCTCAAGAAAGCTACCAGAGACCAAATCAGAAGCTGTCAAACAGGGTGACTGACTACGCGTGACAGTTTCGCATACGCAGTAGCGGTAGTTATTCCGGTTCTATGGACTGCATTATCAACCTTGCTTCCGTATGGCATGGCGCTTTTGGCCCACACTCTCCAACCGCCACTAGCTTGGATGGGTCTTTCATTGACAATCGTAAGCATGGGTGGGCTTGAGTTTCTGCTGTTGGCTGGTTTCTTTCCTCCGAGTTTCTTTGTGTCGCAGCCTACGAGGAGATCAAATAACGTGCACAAGATAGGAGTCACAGCACTCACTTTCGCACCTTCGGTTTCCATAGTCGTTCTCTGGATATTTCTCGAAATGCGAACGTTCGATGCT
>JBAVVE010000046.1:0-4357 GCA_049697135.1 Bathyarchaeia archaeon
CTAAGAAACGATGGTATGGTTACCTGGCCCTTCTTTGTGACTTTGGAGTATGCCACATCTCAGCCCTTACACAATCAGGAGTATTACACAATCTTAAGTCTTACCTCGTTACCTCTGCGGATACCACCGACCTGACAGCATATCCGCCGCAGCGAGCAGCCATGTTCATGTCGCCCGGTCCCCGAGCCTCTCCGCCGCTTTCTTCGAGTAGGCGCCCATATTCGGGTCTTCAGGTATCCCACTCACATCTGGAGCCTACTAGCCCATGTGAGCTTGTATGATTCGGCTCCAAACAGTCCGATCGCGGACGAGGGTACTAAACTCGTCGACTTGTTCGCTTACTCCGCGACTAAAGTCGGGAGCTTGCGCTCGCTCTGTTATTGTCAGAAGCTCGTTGATGGTGCTTCTTAGTTTTCGTCCCTCGCGGTCATATCTGAGACCCAGATAGCTGTATTCGACCCGACTCTCCTTCACTGTCCTCAAAAGAACATTAACATGATGCGATTCTGGATCAAACTTCCCGGTCAGGTCCATGAAGATTTCAGGGTTCCAGTCGGAGTAGAGCAGAAGCGAGAGTACGTCTATCCTGTCTTTCAGGCCCCTCTCTGGGGCCCATCTTTCACGTGCGGCTTGGGATTTCAGCGGCAACAACAACGCCTCACACACCTACACTTTCGGAACAAGAAAAACCTGACCGAATGGTGTGAAACCTGCCCGAACAGCCAAGCCCGCCGCAAAACAGCCGATTCTGGAGCATCAGCTTCCCGTTTTCTACGCCTGAAGCGGCTCTTCAGGCAGGCGTCCCGACGATCCCAAACAAGTCGGAAAGTCTCGTAATCTCGTAGGCGGGCTTCTCACCTTGGGCTCTTGGGCTACTAGTTCTATTCGTGCCAGTCATCATCCTGACCGTGACCATCTTCACCGCGTTAGCAATTGCTATTTCGTTCGACAGGTCACAGCTGACGAAGATGCTCTTCTCAGGCTCGGCCGCAAGCCTACCGAGCGTCTTCAGCAAGGTCTCCGACGTAAAAGCTTCTGACCCGGTCTCTTCGGATACGGTGACGGCATGGAACATGTGCTCCAATCCAAGCTGGATCAGTTTCTGCCACTGCTTAACAGCTCGACCTTCTGACGCGACCCCAAGCTTGTACCCCTCACCCCTAAGCTTCAGCAGCGTAGGGACTGTGTCGGGGAACGCCTTCAAGTAGACCGGGCTCGTTGCACGGTAAGCGACCACTCCAGCCGCGATTACCTCAGGGTTCCATTTGAGGCCGAGGCGTTCCAGCAACTTGTCAAAGTGCTTTGTGTCGTCGGGCCCTGTCTCTTTGGCTATTTCCTCCAATTTGCGGTATGCAGTCTCAACGTCTGCTGGTAATCCGGCTTCTCTCATTGCCCTTACGGCGCTCATCCGTGAAGCGCTCAGCTGCTGGGATGTGTCGTAGAGAACATCGTCGATAGCAAAGACGAGTGCTTCGACCTTCAAATCATCTTACCACCTTTGTCAGTTTCGTGGGCTTGTCTGGGTTAAGCCCTCGGGATACTGCACTATAGTACGCAAATAGTTGAATCGGGACTATAAATGCGAGCGGGCTAAGTGGCTCCGAGAGCCCTCCCGCGACGTTCAACTGATCTTCTCGGCTCTGTGAGTCGTCCGCTTCACTGACGTGTACTATTGGTGCGCCGAGTCGCTTGAAGCTTGCCGAGAGCGGCTCAAGTGACTCCCGGTCGTTCTTCGTGGAGATTACTACGACAGGGGTGGTCTCGTCCACAAGCTGCATTGGGCCATGTAGGAACTCTCTGGCGGCGTGTCCTTCTGCCATGACATTGCAGGACTCTTTCAGCTTCAAGGCGCCTTCCAGAGCAGTTGCGTAGTTGGCTCCCCTGCCAAGCAGGAAGAACAGAGAATTCTCTTTGTAAGATTCCGCGAGCGTCTTAGCTCTATCTTTGCACATTGTGATCGTTTCCTGCACAACAGAGGGCGAGTTTGTCAGTTGCCGGCGGATTGAGATTAGTTCCTCGGGGCTAGCAGCCAAGGATCCAGTGGCTTCGATCAGTTCGAGATCGAGGAGAGAAACTGCGGCTAGACAGCAGACGAAAGTCTTGGTAGCTGTAACCGCCTTCTCAGGACCGGCCTGTGTCAGCACAGTGAAGTCGGCAGCTTTGGCGAGCGGGCTTGATCGATTGTTAGTCACAGCGACAGTACGCATTCCCCTCTCTCTTGCATCCTCCATGGCCGATACGATGTCTACGCTTTCGCCTGACTGTGATATGGCAATCAAGATGCTACCACCTGCTGACGGTGTGCGGACCCAAGAGCTGAATTCGGAGGCAGGGATCGAATTCGTTGGCCTAGTGCTCAATGATGATACAAGATAGTGACCGGCGAGCGCCGCATGATAGCTCGTGCCGCTCCCGGTGAAGTAGACCAGACCAAGCTCCTCCCCTGCTAATTCAGACGCGATCTTCTTGCAGGCGCCTGCAATCGCACCAAGAGTCTCACGGAGGGCTGTGGGCTCTTCAAGAATCTCCAACAGCATGTAGTGAGAGCCCTGCTCCTCTGGCACACCTAGCTCACGCTACACAGATTGCGAAACAGTGAGATATATACCGCATTTGGCCGGCGTGCAGTCTAGTGCTTCTTGCCGAAATGTCGTGCGTACGAGGTCTGAAGATTTGCCAATACTCGGCCTTGTGCCGCAACATGTTGCTCTTGAAGCCCCACGACGAAGGAACCAATTGCCGGTTCGAATCTCAGACTACGAATAGTGAATCGAGGGATGCTCTTTCGAAGTTCTTGTTTGAATGGATTCATCAGTATTGGACCGGCATTGAAGACGCCGCCCACGCAGTAGACATCAGGCTTGCTTCCTGTCATCTTCAGTCGGCGTGCGATCGCAGACACCAACTTCGCCAAGGCTCGTCCTTCTTGTGCAAAGATGTTCTGAGCGACACGATCGCCTCTGGAAGCAGCATACGCGACGAGTTTTGAGACTGCAGAGATCTCATTCACGCTCATGGGCTTCTCATAGACTTCGTGGACTATGTTTTGCAGTGTTCGAAGCCTGAAGTGTCTCACCAGAAGCCTTGAGAGCAGTGTCTTGTCTTCTCTTCCGTCAAGAGCGCGGAGGGCCGATCTGATTGCCAGCTTTCCAATGTCATACGCGCTTCCTTCGTCATCGATGATGTTTCCCCACCCGCCTGCTCGAATCACTCGTCCACGTGCATCGATCCCCGTGGCAAATGATCCTGTACCAGCGTTCACGACGATACCGGGTTTGCCGAGTGTGGCCGCGTACAGAGCGATGACGGAATCATGTTTGACAATTCGCCTCTTCCCAATGCGTGTCAAATCGGCTACTTTGCGCCCCATCCTGAAATCCTTGGGCGAATCCATTCCGGCAAGCCCCATCACGACCCTCTCAAGATTCTTCGGCCGTGCTCCTGCGCGTCGACATGCTACAGCTATTGTTGCATGGATCGATTCCGCGGCGTTCTTGAGGCCAACATTGTGGTAGTTCGAAGCTGGACCCCGAGCGAAGCCCAGCAGAGTTCCATCAAGTCTTCCCACGACTGCGACTGTCTTCGTGGCACCACCGTCCACTCCAGCCAACAAGATCATTCTAGAACCCCTCTGGTATTCGCGTCAGTCGTGTCCACCGCAACGCCCTGACAAGTGAACCTGCTACGCGCTGCTTTCACTCTTGTTGTTCATGCTACTCGTAACTGTTCTGAAGGCGGGGCGGTATGCAGGTCCATAGATTATGAGACCGTTTCTCCCTTCGTCATCGAGTTTTCGGATCACGACTTCAAGTGTAATGCCGTTGACGACTTCACTTGGTGCTGCGTCAACGATGAGGGCCTTGCCTTTGGAGATGATCTCGAAGTTAGAGGCCAGCCTTCTCTGAAGAGGAAGCTTCTTGAAAGAGACAAGCTTCGCCGACAGTGGAACCTGCCGCTGTTCCAAAGGTCCTTTACAATCCCATTCGAGACATCTGTCCCTTGCAGGATAAAACACCCGTTCGCAGCCATGACACAATGTTACGGTCATGTGACGGTCTTCAATTGGCGTGATCTCTCCAACGATGCGAGGATAGGAAATCCTGCGTTTCACGTTTCGCAGTTTCTGTTTCAGATGATCCTGATAGGTTTCTAGCTTGATCTCGCGTCGTCTGGTAATATACTGCTCGACTGTAGGGGTTCGTTCGCGTTTCGCTAGAATGCCTTCCTGAACCTTCAACCACGTTGCGATCGTATATGCTCCAGATCCATACGAAACTGCGAGAATGTTCTGGCCGGGCGTTGCGTGGTCAAGGATGTCGCAGACTGCGATGGGTGTTGATGCTGCGTAGGTGTTTCC
>JBAVVE010000047.1:0-7735 GCA_049697135.1 Bathyarchaeia archaeon
CTCCTGGACCACTCAAGCCATCAAAGGTTCACGAATGGGAGACCGGGTCGTTCATCAATCTCCGCCTGCATCATCTGTTCGTTACGTGCTATCACTGCGCTAACCCCGTCTGCGTGGACGCCGCGAACGGAGCCCTCTTCAAGGAACCCAAGTACGGGGCAGTTCTTATGGACCCGGAGAAGTCGAAGTCGCCCTACCTCAGAGTTGCGGCTGACGCTTGTCCATACGGCGCGATAACCTTCGCCTCAGACTCTCCCAGTGCTGAAGCCACAAAATGCAACATGTGCATCGATCGCCTCGAGCAGAACCTAATGCCCACGTGTGTGATGGCATGTCCTAATCGGGCACTGGACTTCGGGCCGCTCGAAGATCTGCAGAAGAAATATGGCAACATCGCGAGCATCGAGGGATTGCCTGACCCAAGCATAGTCCATCCTTCAGTGGTCTTCAAGCCAGTCGACGAGCCGAGAAAACTGGTTCCCTACGACGAGACCAAAGCGTTGCAGTTGCTTGCACAAAGAGGTGACTTCCCGCCGGTTTTCAATTCTCTGGAAGATGTGACCGACGTTCCAGACGGATTGGTCGGGCGTAGCAAGCTGGTCCTGAAGCCGAACGGCGTCAGCGACCCAGCAGACACTTCGGTGCACGACGAAGGCTAGTCCAAGCTTCTGGCTCGCCTTCGCTCCCTTTTTCTTAATCTCTTCGTTTCCTATGGTCCAGCTTCTTCTTCTGACGTGCAGTAGCGTCGTGCTACTTCACCGAAGTCCTCAACTTGCGTCAACGAAGCCTCGAGCGTTAGTTCTTCGAGGTTCTCGTGTCTGACGCCGTGTGTCGAGTAGACCCAGAAAGACAGCTGGAGTTGATCGTCTGTTGGTTAGGCTCGATCCATTGACATGAATGGCGCTTGAACCTTCTGTCTAGGACGGCCCCCGGCATTTTTTCGGATGCGTACAGAGGGGGTTCTGAACCCTGCTGGGTATGGAAACCTCCCGATCCTGTGCAGTTTTATGACCTGATTTCGACGAAATTCCTACGGATAGAAGGCCCACCAAGGATCCGCAGATGGCCAGAAAGAGATGGCAGGCCGGGTGTTGCGCGAAGCTGCCTGGTCAAATGGACTCGTGGACTCCGAAAGCGCTGTCTCTAGTGTGGGAGCGGGATTTGCCCACCAGTCTACCAAAATCATCTGCCCCCGTATGCGACGATATCACTAGGCCCCCTGCCCCCAAAACCGGCCTTGTAACGACCTAACATGAGGCGCCGCTCGTTGCAACAATTTCGCAACCTTTCTGCAATGCAGAATTGAAGACTCCCGTCACCACTATTTGGTCGTAAGGAAGCATCTATATGAAAACTAAGTTATTGATGAAGTTCTCAGGTCTCGTGATATTCGGCACGTTGGTTCTCAGTGCGCTATCCTTTGCGACACCAACTGTTCGTGCCTACGGCAACGCGCAAATACAATGGGTGTTTGCCATGTCCAACATGGGCTGTGTTGACCCATTCTACGTCCAGGTCACCTTCATCAACTATGACCCTTCCACGTTGTGGGTCGGATTGAGTTTCATGGACAGGAACGGCAACATCTACAATGTCGCCCCACATGATGTCTCATTCCAGGGGACTGGAGTAGGAATGACGACTTTTGTGTACTCTATCAACGGGGTCACTACCTCGGAAGATGACTGGTTCAAGCAGGCTCTTGATTACCGTGGCATGCAGTATGCAGTGGCATTATGGCAAGGGTACGACGGGAACGACATGTATGGCTGGATCGACAGTCGAGGATGGATAACGGTTCCTGGGTGCTGAGCGACTGGCCGCGCTCACACGCCCTTCCATTCTTTTTGGAGGACTTCCTTGGGTTTCGAACCGCTTACTCCTGTGCGCCGACAACTTCACGGATTGCCATGAGAAGAGAAGCGGGTCTCAATATGCCCATATTCCATACTTACCTGAAGCTCACTACGGAGACAATAAGCCGTTCTCGGATTCTTGCTGCAAAATCGCTGCAACTTGAGGAGAGCAAATGCGGAATCTATGAGCTACGGTATATGCGCCATTTCACTGCGGGAACAATCGTCCACTCGATCATCGAGATTACGCACAGCATCGCGAAGTATGCACTTGCCGCGTAGAACAAGGATGAGAAACTAATAGGAGGCATCGGCCAAACCCTCTTCGGTATTGGAAAGAGCCCGCCCAAGGTGACAGCTTGCTCCGGAAGCAGGAAGTAGACAAGCACGGTAAGCAACCCAACACATCCTGCGAGTCCTTGTGCGAGCGATTTGCGTTGCGGTTTCGCTGTCCCTCTAGAACTTGGAATGGCCAAGTAGAGAATCACTGCAGGAACAAGGATCTCAATAATGTATATCGTTCCTTCAAAATACCTGGCAAGAGAAAGAGCGAGCGAAATTCTGACTGCCATCTGTTGAGTCTGCGGAAAAACTGATGGGATGAGTGCGAACATGTATATGATGGAAGAGAGGATCACCTCCAGCATGAGAATTGTTGAAACTGCAACAGTGACGCCGATCGTGACACAGTCACGTGTTTGGAAGTCTGGTGCGGTTCCTGCACGCATCCTCATTATGCGATCTTGCATCGGAGGGTGGGTCGCAAAGAGACTGTGAGCCTGATTTATCCAGCTCGAAGCCGGAAGTAACGAAAGTCTTTCGTTGCCTACTAGCGGGCGAAAGTTGCCTGCCGACTTGATAAGTGCGGTTTGGTAATTTCTTGTGACAGAGAAAGCTGTAACGTCAGCTACGTATTCGCGAGTTCTAGAGAGGGAATTCACAAGAAGGGTCGGAATGACGAAAACCATCAATATCGTGGTCAGAGCGTGCACGGACGTCCAAAGTGGGACGCCGACATCAAGGATGATATCAAAAGCGATCGTCAGGAGTGACAGCGCAGAATAGACTGGCAGAAAATTCCTATACACCCGCACAAGAGAGCTTGCCCAAGTCATAATGCTATGATCACCATTCCCAACATGGGATAGCTCGTGCGAGAATACGCCTCTCAGTTCGTCATCCGAGAGCCGACCAATCAAGCCCTGTGTCACGACCACGCTGCCGAACCTACCTTTGCCAAAAGCGAACGCATCTGAAAAGTCGGAATCGATAACCCATAATTCGGCTCTATTCTCTAGATTCAAAGTCGCCAAGCATTCATTGAACGTTCTCTGCGCGGTCAAGTGCGTCGTTCTGCGGCTTCGCAGCCATCCCCGAATTCGGCGCTCTGAAGTAGCATAAGTGTACAAAGACAGGAGAGGTGGCGACAAGTCACTAATAGCAAGAAGAATTGCTAATCTCACATCGAGACTCGCCAAGATCCACGCCCATATCGTGGTTAGGAATTGCAGGCACAGGTATACGTTGTAGACCAGTAGCACAATCAGTAGAGTCCTGACTGTCCAAGATGATTGCGGATAGAAGCGTTGGCTGGATCTCGTTGGATTCTCCAATGCGAACCAACTTGTAGCGTCAACATTTGTTGTGTTTCATTGAATGCTGCGACGAGGCATAGAGGAAACCGAGTGAGCAAGCCCGCCCCAATGTCACTAACGTCATCAATACAAGCCGCACGGTCGCTAGTCCGTCCCTCAGTCCTTCGAACAAGAACGTCAACGTCAAACATAGGTTGACGTGCAATTTAGCGCTTGAAGCCAGACGACTGCTATCCCCAGGTTTCACGGTTTGTGAACACATCCCGAAGATTATGGAGAACAAAAGCTGGGAACGCTTAATAGCTTTCACCAACTCACTGTTGAGTGGAGAAAATGGGATGAAGTGGTATCATCTCATTTGGATTGCCGTTTGTGTCGTTCTCGTCAGCGTCCCCGCGGTCCGAGCCGACTATACTTTGTCCGTTGACAAGAGCTCCTATCAGGTCGGGGATACGCTCATTGTGAATGTTTGTACGGAAGGCGGAAAAGTCACTTTGACTCTCAGTGGTCCGTATACAGCATACATCAACCTCGGTGATCTTGCCAAGGGTTGCTATAGGATTCCACTGGGAGAGACCGAGCAGAGAGATGTAGGGTTTTGGACGATAACTATGTCAGTGGACAACCCGGTCCCACTCTTTCAACTCCCTCTGTCCTCCAACCCTCCTAGGGTTAGCTTCACCGTCTTTGCAGTTCCCGAGTTCCCTATTCCTGCCCTGGTTATGGGAATAGTCTTGGTCGGGGCCTCATTCATGGTGAGATTTGGCATTCGGAAGAAAGAGGTTATCTGATGAACGAGATAGTTGAACGATTACATCGGACTCTCCTCACCACGAACCTGCCCGAGATTCTTAACGGATCTCGCCTCTTGAAGGAACTTCGATATCTAATACTGGCCGCTGTGGCTCCGTGCTCACCACATGGTGTGGCAAAGACCAAGTTCAACCGAAGAGAGCTGCAGGAAATTGCCCAAGCTCTGCGTCTTGATTTCGAGTACTATCATGAGGCACCTCAGGTCTTGGAGGAAACGCTCGCCCAATCCAACCTAGTTGTAGCTGACAAGGACGACTCCGGCTGGACACACTTTTCGATAACCAGTGAAGGCATCGAGCAGGTTGTACGAAGAGTGGAAGATCTCCAGATGCTGGCTGAGGTTGTGGCTTTGAGACAGAAGTACGTCATGCCGGTAAAACCGATCAGAATAGAGGCTCGAGACTTGCCAAAGACGATGGTTCGCCTCGCGCATCCTGGGGCTCTCTCGGTTCAGGATCTGGATACTATTCAAGAGCAACTGATCAGAAAGCTGGTTCTGAACCAGTAGAGTCGCTGTCATACTGAGTCTGGGCATCTGACCGACAGTGGCACTTAGACCTGCAAATGGTATGCTTGATAGCGGATGCATAAATGGGCAACAAAATGGAGGGGCACCACTGGTAGGCATGTGGTGCCTATATCACGTGAACCGTCAATGAATCACTTGAACTTGACCACCAACTCGCACCGTGGAAGGACACTTGTATCGTGTAGTCTCCTCGTTCTTGGAAGATGAAAGCGCTGCCTAAATCGATCTGTAGTCCGCCAGGCACGTCGTAAATGTGCAGTACCAAGAGTGATTGCCCCCAGATGGAATTCCTTGTTACTTTGATGTCTATACTGTAGCTTCCGACTTCGTCGCCCGTCCAGACGCTGATTCGTATGGGTACAGACTCGCCGGTACTGAAGTAGCCGTACATCGTCGAGGTCCAGATCTTGTTGAATTCCATGGTCACAGCCGACCCACCAACCGTTGGTATTCCGAAGTACCAATCGAGAATCCCACCTGCTAGGCCACCCCACAGTCCTGGGATCGGGTATGTCAACGCCTCCTCCAGCACCTCGTAGGAGATCTCTTCGTAGTTGTTGTGGGCCATAGCTGCAGGAAAGGCAATGGGGGTTAGACTGACGAGAAGCACTGCCAGAATGGCTAGCCTCTTCACATCCAAGAGTTTCATACTAATGATGCTCACTTGGTTTAACCTTCCTTTGGCTTCATAGTTGCCATTTGAGTCCGCGTCGATGGTTTGCCAGGACTGCGTATGAGAGTAGGAGCCCAAGCAGAGGCGATGCGATCGCCATCACCAGGACAAACCATACTCCACTAGGCCATACGCTACTTACATTGTCCACGGAACAGCCGTTGCCGGAACAGATGCTACAGATCCACTTCATCAAATCCAACACCTTGGATCAGATGTTCGCGGTCAGAAGCAAAGAATCCGATGTTGAGAAGAAGTTGCAGTTCTATTGCAGATCTCGAAAATACATCGGGCATATTTGACTTGAAGATCGCAACGAATCTGCAACTTCTATGCAACACACAATTGAAGACCGTTCCAAGCCTATCTCATTGCAGAACGAAAAGGAGGTGAACGAAGTGAGAACTCAATGGCTAATAGTCATGGGCGCGATTCTGGCAGTAACGGTGGCTCTTGGTACGTTCAATCCAGTTCTTGCGATGACCGCGCCGCTTTCCAATTCACCATGCAACGACGCGCGGGCGTGGTGTTACACAGACAGTCAAGGAAATCGATTCTGTGGCTACCCCGGCCAAAGCAGCGTCTTATGTTCGAGATCTGCAGACCAACAGGCTCAGGTGATGGAAGTCTGGTATCTAGTTCACATCCAGTTCTACTCCTATGGTAGCCTAGACAGCGTACAAGTCTCATTGTACGACGAGCGAGGTGGCTTTCGAGGTGGAGCAGCGAGCCAAGATGGAGATGAAGTCACAATCTCCTTCTTGACATCAAACCCCCCTCGGACGCTGAACGCCAAAGCAGCAGGTCAGGTTAGCATCGGGGACTACTGGCAGTGGTTCGCCACCGGAAGTAGCACGATATACGTTGGAGACGCAGCCGGCGGCGAGTACTGGATTTCAGTTGAAATGTTCTAGTCGAAAATCACCCAACTTTTTTTTGGGCCGACAACGCACGACGGGCGACGGCCTGCCTGGACTCACTCGCAAGTGCCTTGCCGCAGTTCTGCGCAATTGCTGTCGCCTGCAATCTAAGAGTATCTGCTGGAGACTGGGTTTTGAACCCTGTTGGGTATGGAAACCTCCCGGCCCACATTATAGAAACCTCAGTCCGGGCTGTTTCTTGACTTCTCTCGCTCTGAGGGCTTGGGTTTCGCGCATTCCTTCCTTGCGGCTTCTGTCATTTTGCTCAAGCGTTTGAAGCCGTAAGCTTTGCACTGTCTCTCATGATTGCCGTCCTGAAGAACGACCTATGTTCACAGAATGGGTGTCCAACTGAGTATCGTATCGGAGCTGGAGCGGGCCGCAAGTGTCGAGTTCGATGTTCGAACGTCTGGCATCCTAGTACTTGGCGAGGCCGGCTAGGACATTCCTGTAGCGGCGTACGATTTCTTCTACTAGGTCTTCTTGGACCTTCCCCGAAGCCATGACTCTAGCTCCTAGCTCGACACTTCTCCAGGAGCAACTCTGAGCATTGGGACTATTGTCGGATCGGAATCGTACGTTAGGAGCCGCGTTTCCTCTTCCTCTCAGAGAAGTGCAGTATGGTTAGTCCGATTATCTTGTCACCTTTGTACCGCAACAGCACGTCATTCTCAGTCAACTCAGAATCGTCAGCCGCGGTTTCGGGATCGAACGAGATGTAGAGCACATCTCCCTTCTCATCCCACTCGATATCGATTCCTTCTGGAGCGAGTTTTACAAGTTCGGTCTTTGCCATAGTGTCCGCCTCTTCCTCAACAACTTCGAATGGTCGGAAGTTAAAAACGCTGTGATAATGAGTTACTTGTCTTCGCGATAGACAACCACCACATCTTTCGAGCCCAGAGGCGTCTGGTCGTAGTGTTTCAATGCCAACAGCTCCTTTCCGTGTCCTTGAAGAATCATATCCGGCGCACTTGTCGTCTCGAAGATGAGCGATTCCATACCTCTGAGTTCCCGATGCTTGCGCAGTATCCTCTCAAGTATGATCGGAAGGAGCCTGACTTCAACGTGATTGATTGTCGTCGCTTTCTGATGGTCCAATCTCATATCTCCAAGCCGACTTGAACGATCCTGACTCTCACACTCCATCCGAATCTGAAGATATGAACGCATGTCTTCCCAAGAACAACCGAACTAGGCCACCCGGATGGTAACCGACGCCCGTCGTATGGCATTGTTCCTAGCGCGATTCTCGGTTGTGCATCGGGAAGCTCCTAGGTTCCGAACCCTATTGAGCTTAGAAACCCACGTTCTGAACCCGCCATCGTTCAGCTCAGACACATCTGAAC
>JBAVVE010000048.1:0-7765 GCA_049697135.1 Bathyarchaeia archaeon
GTGCTATTTCATTCTCGTGATTGGGAAAGATCAGGTCTTCTCCACCAGAGTGTATGTCGAATGTTGGCCCAAAGTACTTCATGGACATCGCGGAGCACTCTAGGTGCCAGCCGGGTCTGCCCTTTCCGATTGGAGTCTCCCAGAATACGTCGCCGTCCTCTGGGCGCCAACCCTTCCACAAGACAAAGTCCCTCGCTTCGTCCTTGCCGTATTCATCCGAGTCGATGCGTGCGCCGGGCTTGAGTTCGCTCAACCGTGTGCCAGAAAGTTTCCCGTATCTCTTGAACCTGGAAATGTCGAAGTAGACGGAGCCTTCAGCTTCGTAGGCGAAACCCTTGCGCATTAGTCGGGCGACCAGTGCAACCATTTCATCAATGTTTTCGGTAGCACGAGGATAGTGTTCCGCCTTCTTGATGTTGAGCGCTTCGAGGTCGGCATAGTAAGCTTCTTCATACCTTTTGGTATACTCGCGAAGTGTCACTCCTTCTGCCTTGGACTCGCGGATGGTCTTGTCATCAACATCGGTTATGTTCGTAGCTTGGATTACTCTGTAGCCTTTGTATTCCAGGTATCGTCTGAGGACGTCTTGAAACACATATGTGCGAAAATTGCCGATGTGTGCGTAATCCCAAACTGTTGGCCCGCACGTGTACATTCTCACTGTCTTCTTCCTTAGCGGTTCGAATCTCTGAAGTTTCCTTCCGAGAGTGTTCATGATTCTGAGTGTCACAATCACATCTCTCCTTGTCGAAATCGCGTTGGATGTCCACTACGAACATTATGGCTGAGGTGCACTCGATCGGCGTTCGAGAACGAGCGTCTCCGAGTGGTCTCGCTTAGATCAAACAGAGGCGTCTTTGGCAATAGAGAACCTGCAAAGTCGATCACGCATTAACTACGCCTCATTTGGATTCTGAGTCGACGTTGACATATTAAGTGTTTACACGATGGTGAGGAAAGACGACTACTGCGCCACTCATAGCTTGTAACCGATCTTCCTGAGGAATGCTCTTCTTTCATCAACATCCTTGGAAGACTCGATGTCTTTGGGTCTTGAGCCGTCTATTACTCCGAGTATGCCTCGGCCCTGGCCGGTTTCCGCCACAACGACTTGGATGGGATTGGCGGTCGCGGCATAGATCGAGCAGACCTCTGGGACGGCTTTGATCTTGTCGAGCACATTAATGGGGTAGGCGTCCCTGAGGAATATGATGAAGGAGTGCCCAGCACCGATTTTCAGACCTGCTTTTCCTGCAAGACTAGTGAGGTCCTGATCGTTACCTGAGACCCGCACAAGGCAGGGTCCGCTTGACTCGTTGAATGCTATCCCGAACTTTGCGGTCGGAACCCCTCCGGCGATGGCCTCGTGGAGATCCTCCACTGTCTTGATGAAGTGACTCTGCCCGAGTATGACATTGGCCCCCTCGGGCATGTCTATTCTCACTACTTTCGTTTCCATCCCGCAAGTGCACCTGCAATACAGGTGACGAGCGGACCTATTAGACTTGGGCAGGTGAGACGCGCTGGCTAAATCTCCAGTTCCTTCTCAAGGGGTGTAAGGTTCTCTATTCGCCGTCCTTTGACGAGGACGGTATCCTCGATCCTGACGCCCCCCACACTTGGATGATAGAGGCCCGGCTCAACGGTGAGGAGATGGTTCCTTCGAAGTACGTCGTCGCTGAACAGGCCAAGGTAGGGTCTTTCCCCGATCGTCAGTCCAACGCCATGTCCCAAAGAATGGATGAAACCAATCCTTGCTGCTTCCTTGTCTCGCTCCAGCGTGGCCCTGATCGTTTTGAAGCCGTTCCTCTCGAAGATGTCGCAGGCTGAGTTCATCACCTGACGGGCGGGCATATCCTCCCGAATCAAATCCATCGATCGCAACTGGACATCTAAGACAGTCTGAAACATCTCCTTGACCTTGCGATTGGCCCTGCCAATCACGAAGGTCCTAGTCAGATCAAACCAGTATCCCTCAGGGCTCACTGGAAAAAGATCAAACACAATGGGTGTTCCAGCCCTGACCGGCTCTGACGGTTCTCCCATCGCGTGAGGATCTGCTGAACTCTGACCAACCGCGAAGACGGTCCCCTCAGGCGCCATGAGGTCCTGTTCCGCCAGCAGGACATTGATCCTTGACTTGACCGCGCTGATCGTCAGCGTCCTTCTCCTATGCTTGAGTTTCCCTGAACTGATCGCACATTCACGAAGCATCTCCAAGGTCCCGTGCACTACACGAGCAGCACGCAGCCCCACACTTCGAACTCTGCTGACTTCGCTCGGATCCTTCGTCTCCCTCAATGAGTCAATTAGTGAGCTATCTCGTTCTCCTGTCACCTTGTGCCCCATTTTGCGAAGAGAATCCGCTACAGAAAGAAGATGCGAGAACTCACTTCGTCCGTATATTGCGACCCTTCCTCGAGTATGAATCGAACGCAGTATCGAGTCGATCAGCGTGATGTAGGCACGTTCTGTGCCATGTTTCTTCAGCAACTTCTCATATCCAAAGTCGCTGTACGTTCGGACGTCACGGACGCGCCCTCGTTTGGCACTCCCGACATCAATGTTACTGACGACTAGGAGTGGATCTCCGTGTTTTCGTTTGAGAAAGATACCTCCACGGGGAATCGTTGCTCCTGTCACATACAAGAGTTCAGGATTTCCCAACGTACTTTCGCCGACAACGAGCGCAGTGTCTAGGCCGCGTTTCTCCATCTCCGCGTCGAATTGACCAAACAATCCGTTCACCGCTTCTTCGGCACATCGATACATCTTTTTCGACGTTCGTCTTCGTTTCGAGATCGCAGGTCCTCAGATATCCTTCTCCAAGTCGCTGCGAGCCTCAGAAAAGAGTTCAACATTGCTCGAAGTGCGACAAGATCACTCGCAAGGAACTTCATCGTCACCACCTTGTTCTGTGTCTTCACACGGACAGAGGCCCGGCTAGCCTTGGAAGACGCCGTCTCCGGTTCTAGTGCTCGCTTGAGGGCTTCAGCATCTGACTTCGTGGCATAGGGTATTGAGATCTCTGCTTCTGCTCTCGCCGTTCCCAAATGGCGTCACCTCATGAACCTCTCATGAGCGCTGATAGGGCGCGGCGTGTAGTTCGCCAAGCAGAGCAGTTTGGACCGGAAAGCACTTGCGGTCACGTGATCTCTTCGGCCGAAGTGTCCGGAGTATCGAATCTGTCCGCATGGGGAACTAGTTCGTACTCGCTATTCCTGCAACTCCGCGATCTCGCCAGAAGGCTTCTCAGGCTTCTTTCTTCGCCTTCTTCGTTTCTCGCGGGCTGCCGCTGCTGCTTTGTCTTCAGTAGCACGTGCTTCTGCTTTTTCCTTGAGTTCTGCAGCGAGCACTCCAGCAGCTAGCCCTTCCCTCGCAGCTCGCTTTGAAACATCTCCCAACTTCGTGGTTGGGAGGTACGCGCCGCCAGCGAACTTGACGCCGCATTTTCGGCAGCTCCAGACGCCGACCGCTAGTCGTTTGACGGCTCGCAAATGGCATCTAGGACACTCATGCGGTACGCGCATCCCACTGATTACTTCTGCATACCGTCTCCTAACCGCCGTTCCGTATCTGGGACCGAAAGTTCCTGCGGGACCTACCTTCTTCACTTTCATGTCTTAGCAGTCGCTCCTCTGATAATCTCGCGAATCTCCTTACCTTTCTCGATCGCGATCTTGACGGCCTGCCTAACTTCTTGATCAGCAAACGAGCCCATGCCGCCCTTTTGCATAGCACAAATGTTTCCGTCACGACCGGAGGTGACCGTGAGCCGTGAATCCATTACCCGCTCCTCCTCCAAGCATGGGTCCAAGATCATGTTTCCGCCGATCTTTGCGGTTGTCACTGGTACAGGCTCGTTTTGGATTCCCAATGGAACAAGCTCGTCCTTTGTCTGCACTTCTCCGCCTTCCACCTTGTACTGCTTCATTTTCGAAGTCATGAGAGCAGATAGTGCAGATATGGCTGAGGCATCGATCAGGTTTCCATCGTGGTCAAGAACGTAAACGTCCACGAAGACCACCATCACTTTCTTTCCGGGTTCAATGCAGAGAGTCTTGAGAGGTAGGGCCTTTGACTCTCTAAGTCCTCTGTCCACTACCCTTGCGAGTTCAATCGCTGTCTCGCTTGGAGGACCAGGCTCGAACGAGGGCGAAGCCATGGGCACAAGCTCAGCATTCACGGTCAGGACTCCTTGGTTCGGTGTATCTGGGAACGGTTGTCCCAGTTCGATCTTGATGCCGGTCAGAACTTTCGTCTTTCCTAGGTGCACCATGGCGGAGCCGTTTGCCTTCTGGACGATCCCTGTTTCGATCTTTATGCTCCTGTAGTCCGTCAGTCCACGTTCGTCTATCCGTTTCCCTTTCGTCAGAAAGTCGACAACAGTTTTTTGCTCTATGTTGGCGACCGGTGGCAGCTGTGGTGTAGTTGACATCAGGCCGTCGCCTCCTTCGGTTCCTGTCTCTCTTCAGCTTGTTCCTTCACTGAAACGTATTTCCGCTTGAGTGCTTCAATCTGCAACTGGTTGATCTTCTTGCATGCATCGATAGCCATGCTCAACGCTTGATTGAATTCCTCCTCACTCAAGGATCCATCCATCTGGAGCAGTGTAATTGAGTTGGACTTTGGCATGAAGGCGACCGGAAGATCCGCATCTCCCTGCTTGTCTTCAATGTCTGATGGGTCCAGCGCGACCCTTCCAGCAACCTTTCCGACTGCGCATGCCGCAACGATCTCTCTGAGTGGTATGCCTGCGTCGGCCAGTGCTAGGGAGGCGGCGGTTATGCCTGCGCATCTGCTCCCGCCGTCAGATTGGAGAACCTCAATGAAGATATCGATCGAGGTCCGAGGATACAACTCCGACATGACTGAGGATTCCAGGGACTCTCTTATCACCTTGGAAAGCTCATGTTCTCTCCTCGATGGCGCTGGGGATTTTCTCTCTTCTACAGAGAATGGGGCCATATGGTAGCGGCATTTGATAACTGCCCTGTTTGCAAGCGCGATATGCTTTGGATGTGCCTCGCGAGGGCCGTACACGGCGGCCATAATACGATTCTTTCCATGCTCGATGTACGCTGAGCCATCGGCCTTGTCCAATACTCCAACTTCCATCTTGATTGGCCGAAGCTCGTCGAGTCTTCTTCCGTCGACGCGAATACCATTATCGTCGATCAGTCTTACTTCCGATTCATTCATTTCTACTTCACTTCAACTCTCTATTCATCATCTCGCTCACGCGATCAGTGAGTCCTCGCGTGTGCGCCTCTCGTTCGATCATAAGCATTGCCGCCGTCGCAGTTTGCTCATTCTTGGGCTGGCCGCCCGACACCAGAACTGTGCCATTCTGACCTACAATAATCTCGCAACCAGTCATCTTCTTGAGCATGCTAATCATGGAGCCTTTTCTACCGATCAATCTGGGGATTTTCGCCGGTGAGATGTGAACTACTCTCCCCGAAGAGACCTTGCCCAGTCCACGACCTCTGATGGTCAGTAGCGGATCGCGTGTTCGATCGAATGCAATAACCTCTGCCATCAAAAGATCTCCCACGTTGAAAATCTTGGTGAGATCCTTCCTTGCTGCCATTCCCCTAGATGCGGGAGTCTCTGACAAGGGAAGCAGTGCTGGGTATGGTGCAGATATGCCAACAATCCAGCCTGACATTGCGATGTCAACAACACGGCCGATCACAAAGTCATCGACTCTGGGGATGTAGCAACCTTTCAGCGGAACAACGATCAGCTTGTTGGCCACCAGCTCGGTCAGGCCAATCCTTGAAGCATAGATCTTGTTTCCTTCCCTGTAGGTATTCTCGCCGGGGAAGTATGATCCTTCTGCGAGTAGCTCCCCAGGTGCGACCAGCTGCTTGTTCTCAGCGAATATTGTCAACTACTCCATCTCATTTCAGCAAGGCAACGAGCTGAAGGGCAAAACCGCCTACTTTAACACTTTTGTCTGGACAGTCCCCTGAGTGATTTTGCCAATCCGATCGACAAATGAACTGTAGAGACCGGCCGGCATCTCGACGAGGGCTACTAAGGATCCGTCGGATTGCCACTCTTCCTTCGTGATCGTGCCGAATCCTTTGATCGAGCCGTACGCCTTTGCCGCGTGTTCTGGAAACACCTTCACGGCGACTCTCATCTTCTCGACCTTGATCGGGAGCAAGGCTCGAAGCTCATCGATCACGCCCTTTGCCTGCTCGTCTGCCGGCTTGAAGGGATCAACGACCATGCGTATCTGGGAAAAGGCTTGTTCGATCCTGAGCGGTGGATGAGGCGTACCGGTTCTTGGGTCTATGCAGTTACGTGAGATAAAAGCGATGATCTGCTTCCTCTTGTCTTCCACGAGTTGTCTGCGTTGTTCGGTGGTTAGCTGAAGCTCGCCATGCTTCATTATCTCTTCGGCGATGGCTAGCGGGTCGGTGGTTCGGAACGCCTTCTGAAGCTTCTCAGCCGAGGCATGTGTTCCCTTACTGGAGTCAGCATAAATCTCGTCGATTACGAGCATTTGGGAGATAGGCATGGCCTTGCCCATTTTGTAGTCGAGGGCAGGCTCGGGTTTGACGAGGATCTCGAACTTCTCCCCGCTCTTGGTTATCCGTGCAGTCGTATACTTGTCGCTCATTTGGTGCCAGCCTTTTTGGCTGACTCGAGCTTCTTGAGGTACTTTTCGACGTCCGCGGGCGCAACTTTCTCGAACTTCTTTGTTGCCGCTGGAATCAGCGCTACTCTGATCTTCTGGGCATCGATCTTGTCTTCAAGCACCTTGCTCATGCACTTCAGGGCCAGCACAATGCTCTCTTCGAGGGTTATCGAGTCTGTGTACTCTTGTTCGAGGATCTCGTTTGCTACGTCGCCACCTGCTCCGATTGCCCACGCCTTGTAAGCAAGATAGGCCCCGCTTGGATCTGTCCAGAAGATACGGCTTCCCCTGCGATCGAGTCCTCCAAAGAGAATCGAGATTCCAAATGGTCTGACGCCTGCATGCTGAGTGTAGAGCTGCTTGATTTCGCCAATCCTTCGAGTCAGGATCTCAACATCAATTGGCTCGTCATAGAGGAGCCGGTTGCTCTGCGCATAGATCCTCGCCTGGTCAACAAGGATGTGGGCATCACAACTCAGCCCTGCAACGGCTGCACCCACATGCTCGTCAATCTGGAAGATCTTCCACATGAACGAGGGATCCTGAAGCTTCGAGGTGGCCCGCTCCTCTGCCGCCAGAATAACTGCTTCAGGTGAAGCAATCCCAAGGACGGTTGCACCTCTCTTCACTGTCTCAGAGGCATATTCAACCTGAAAGAGCCGACCGTCTGGTGAGAAAACGGTGATCGCACGGTCGTAGGCTCCAGGTACGGAAAACATTGACAAACATCTTCACCCTTCTATGCTGATGCGTTACCTTCTTCCCGCAACCTTCGCTCCCCGTTGCCGTGTTTTGGGAGGATACTAGGTCGCTTTCTCCCCTTAGTCAATTAGCGGACTATCTAAATCCAGCGCTTTGCGTGAGCAAGCTCAGTTCTAAACGCTAGATGTGCCCCGACCAACGATGGCGAAACCAATTGCCATTCTCCTGCATCGACCCTCCAGCAACGAACCTTGGGTGATGTGTTTCTGGTGGTAAGGTGCAGCCCAACCAAAACCCGAAAAGCAACTTCCATCGGAAGTACTGACGTAACATGCCTAACCTGCGTCACTGATCTTGATCGAGTGTGGGTTAATGATAGAAGTCGATGCAAGGGAATTCCATGGAGACCGT
>JBAVVE010000049.1:0-1713 GCA_049697135.1 Bathyarchaeia archaeon
TTTCGAAGCTGATGAGGTCAGGAGTATAACGCCGGTTTGCATTCTGGTTCACGTTTTCAGGCGGCGGCTCGGAACATACTACTGCTTAATATCAAAGTTGTGCTAGTACGCGGCTTGAAGTGAAGATTCACGCAACCTGAGATTGTTCAAGAGCTGACCTCGGCAAATAGCAATAGGAAGGTAATCTACGGGTTTCTCTCAAGAGCATACGCCACGGAGATCACCATAGACTACCTGAAAGAGCTCTCTGAGAAGAAGAGTCTCTTCGTCGCTTCCTCTCAAGATCCGGAAGTGCGAGGAACAGAGCTGGCTGAGGGATTCAAGCAGATCGCCGATTATGCGTCAAGCCTTAAGGGGACAGATTTGGAGAAGGTCAAACTTGGCCTTGCAGTTGAGTTCGCGGGATTGTTTCTCGGCGTGTGGCGTGTGCCACTTCACCCGTCAGAGTCAGTGTATGTGACTTCCGGGCAGCTTCTAATGCAGAAGCCTAGGGACGATGTTCTCAAGATTTATAGAAGCATGGGCGTGGACAAGGCCGGCACATTCGCTGAACCTGAAGATCACATTGCAATGGAACTGCAGTTCATGAACCACATTTGCGAGAAGACGAACACGGCTCTGAAGGACGGTAATCCCGCCGATGCTAAGACGTGTCTTGAGGTTCAAAGAGACTTCCTGAATGAGCATTTGGGCAAATGGGTTCCCAAACTGGTTGCTGACATACTCAAGTCAGCTAGAGGAGACTTCTACAAAGCCGTCGCGAAGATTACGAAAGGCTATGTGGAAATGGACAAGAAGGTAATCGCCGAGCTAATGGACAACCTGGTCTTGCCCTCCAATTCGGGAGTCAACTCGAAGTAGCGGAATGGTGCTCCTAACATCCCGGGGGTCCCTGCGTGAACAGGGAGTTTGCAAGGCTCAAGCGTAGAGACTTTCTTCGTCTGGCTTGCCTGACAGGGCTTGGCGTTGCGATACCGCTCACAAAGTTGTCTGGGATCTTAGGCTCAGACAGCCGGCAGCTGGAGCTACGGAGATCAATCAACGCGCTGGGTACTACTGTAACCATAACGGTCGAAGATGATTTCAGTTCTGCCAGAGCAGAAGCTGGAATCAATGACGCGTTCAGCGAAATCAGAAAGCTTGAGGCACAACTCACGCGATTCCAGTCATCGAGCCAAGTCCACCGTCTGAACCAAGTGGGGCAAGTGGAGGTACCGACTCCCGAGTTGGTTGAGGCACTCCGTAAGGCACGATACTTCTCTAATAGGACAGAGGCTGCATTCGACATCACTGTCAAGCCAGCATTGGATCTCCTGCAGACCTATCTGGTTGGCGCGTCGTTACCCTCCGATGCAGAGTTCGAAGCAGCTAGGAGCCTCATAGACTTCGAGCTGCTCTCAGTTTCGAAAAGTGGCGTGAGCTTAGGCAAACCTGGAATGGGCGTTACGCTCGACTGCATCGGCAAGGGGTACATCTTGGACAAAGCTGCGGAAAGGTTGAGGGAGCATGGGATTCGCTCAGCGTTGATTCAGGGTGGAGGTACCTTGGTGGCCATAGGCGCCAGGCTCGATGGGTCGCCTTGGAGGATCGGCGTTAGGGACCCGGAGAATCCTAGCGGGGTCGTTGGGAGGATCACCCTAGTGGATCGTGCGGTCGCCACTTCGGGAGATTATGAGAACTTCTTCTCACCTGACGAACGCTACTATCACATCA
>JBAVVE010000050.1:0-9958 GCA_049697135.1 Bathyarchaeia archaeon
AAAGGGCCAAAATTGCGACTTGTCATCCAGCGGATAGGTCTTGGATTCGAGCCCCCAACCCCACCACTTGGCGGCACCTGATTCTGTCTGTGGTCTACCCACGAGGTTCACCTATGCCTAGAGACAGTCTGGATAGGTTAGCGTGCTGTTGTATTTGATGCTCTCTGCTGACTGAGCTGTAGTTGTACACTGGCATCGCTTGTTCTCGCGGAGACCTATCCCGTGACACAAGTTCGGAGTTCTGATGTCAGCGTATGAGTGGCTATTGCTTGGTTGGTTTCCTCACCTTGTCTACGATGAGGAGTACTATGCCAACGATTATGCTCCAGATGACTATGTCACCGAAGAAGTTCAGCAGGTCCATTCTCCAAGGGTTGTATTCCGGAGCGATAACCAATCGGTATAGCCAAGCTAGTGGGAACCCGTACCAGGTCGCGCCGACCAACAATTGCGGCGTCGTAGGAATAACACCTGTAACCAAAGTCACCAATTCTCCAATCAGAACGGACAGAAGCCAACGCGTTGTCGAATTCATCTTGTCTCTCTTCCTCCTTGAGTCGAGTTCCACAATCTCAGGGATTTGAGCCTTTCCAGCGCAACTGCAGGATCCTCTATTCCAAGGACGGCCTTGTCGAAAGGACAGATGTCATCCTTCCTGCGATTCAGTATCTTGGGAACGAGTGTCCCAAACTCGTACGGAATCCCGTTGGCTTTCAAGAAAGATGCCGCAGGCTCACTCAAAGTTGAAGCATAGACACCGACAATTCCCGAGAAAACGCAGAGTAGTGCGGCGGCTCTGCCGACTATGCTGTCGGCGAGAGAAGATCCCGCTGTCAATTCTCCAAGGGCGTTGATCATTTCAAGCATGTCGCCGATGCCTTGAGATTTGCCCTTGAAGAGAATCCTCTCGTTCTTCACGACGACGAGACTCAGATCGTTCTTGAGAAGAACGTCCTTCGCCAGAGTCAAATCCTTTCCAATGCTCAACGGCATCATGCCCCATGCTCCACCGAGATGAGTGCGATCGGCTCGTCTACCGGAACATCAGACCCGGCTGCATACAGGATTTTGTGAAGCACGCCGGATTCCGGAGCCTCGATCTCGAAGGTTGTCTTTTCTCCTTCGACGAGGGCGATTGGGGTGCCCTTCTCTACTCGATCGCCTTCTTTCCTCATCCATTCGATGAGTTTCCCTGTCCTCATCGAATCGTCCAAGCGCGGCATGGTGACCTCTAGCATGGATTGGTCAGATCTCGCTGCGCGCTCAACTCCAGTGTTCGGCCAAATTAAGTTTCAGAGTCGCCCTAGGCGGGACATTCCTTGAGGATCTGAACAGTGCGACTGGTTCCGATTCTTGTGGCTCCGGCTCCGATCATTTCAAGCGCATCTCTGAGTGTGCGGATTCCACCCGAGGCCTTTACGCCAAGTCGGTTGCCAACCGTTTTCCGCATGAGCGAGACATCAGAAACTGTGGCGCCACCTGCACCGAAGCCTGTCGATGTCTTCACGAATGTTGCGCCTGCCTCTTCGGCGAGCCTGCATGCAAGGACTTTCTCCTGATCAGTCAGGTATGCCGTTTCTATGATGACTTTCACAGGTGATCCTCCGGATGAATTGACCACTTGCATGATGTCGTTCCGAACTGTGGCTAGGTCTTGAGACTTCAGCGCACCGATGTTGATGACCATGTCAACTTCGGCTGCGCCGAGGCCCACAACGGCCTTAGCCTCGAACACGTTGACCTCCGGCAGAGATGCACCGAGCGGAAAACCCACGGTCGAGCACACCTTGACGCCCGATGCTTGCAGCGAACTGACGGCTAGAGGAACCCAGTTTGGGTTCACGCAGACGGCATGCACATTGTAGGCTCTTGCTTCCTCACACAGCTTCTCGATTCTCTCTCGAGTTGCAGTCGGGTCCAAGAGGGTATGGTCAATCATACTCGCAAGCTCTTTCCTGTGAATGTCCATGTGTGCTGTCCCTCAGTAGAGAACTGAGAGGTCTCGTATTGAGATTTTGAGGTTCCTACCGGGAGCCTGAGCTTCTCGACGCCAGGACTATGGATATGCAGATCAATGCGGCTCCGAGTCCGCTGCCGAGAGCGAGTTGCTCTCCGAGCATAAGGGTTGACGAGACGATGGCCACGACGACTTCTATCAAGAGAACTATTGCAGCAAGGGTTGCGCTCACAAAGCGTTGTGCCCTAGCGAAGAGCAGGTATGGCAGGACCGTGCAGAAGGCTGCGGTGTAGGCTACTGCTCCCCATCCTTCCCAAGGAAGCACGGCACGTGTCATGCTACCCAAGACCAGGGCGAAGGGAGCGGTTGCCATGGCTGTGACGAGCATCACCCATACAACCATTTGAGAGATGTTTGTATCCTTCTTTGAGACCGTGTGTTTGTTCAGCACGAGGAAGAAGGACCACATCCACCCAGCCAGAATCACCAGAAGATCCCCTGTTGCCTGACCGCCGGACAGAGTGCTGAGATCTCCTCCAGTTACGAGTAGAAAGACGCCAAGAGTTGCCAATGGTAGCGCAATGAGGTTCGCGAGGCCCATTGGTTCTCCCAAGAGCCTCCAGCTGACCAGCGCTGTAACAACCACGTTCGATTGAGTCAGAAGTGCGGTCCTCGTCGCTGTAGTTAATGCGATTCCGACATACTGGAGGATGAAGCCTCCACCGTTGAGAACACCAAGGGCCCAGACTCTCCAATCACGAAGCATGTCCGCTCTCGGTCGCTCTCCAGAGCGGAGAAGAACGACGGAGAACACGAATGCCAACAACAGTCTCAGGAAAGCAAACGAATAGGGGTCAACATATTCCAGACCAACTTTCATGGCGACGAAAGAAGTGCCCCAAAGTACACCAGAAAGAGCTATAACGGCTATAGGGTTGCTGACTTTCGAACCCAAATCTGTCGCCTAATCTTGCATGCGCTACGGCCATCCATACTGAGTGAGGGACTGTCGATAGGTTATCGTGCTCGCTTGAGGTCAGGTTTGGCTAGAGCTGTTGTCCGACATCGTATGAGTAGATCGTGTGCCCAAGCAGTTCATTATAGACTACGGACGGTTTCCAGTTGCCAACCTTGAAATCGTGGGAGATGACTTTGGCTCCCTTCTTCAGTTCCTGCTCAAGCTTGGGTCGGAGTCGCTCGTTACCGCTTGTGGTTAGGTAGAGAGTAACGGCATCAGCATCCTTGAGGTCCACACTGAAGAAATCCTCGTGGACCATCTGGACTCTCTCTTCGAGGTTGAGCTTCTTGATCTCCGAGCGAGCCCTCTCGACGAGATCCTCTCTCATTTCAACGCCCACCGTATGAGCGCCGGTTTCCTGAGCCGCCATGATCACGAGTCTGCCATCCCCGGCGCCAAGATCGTACAGTGTGTGTCCTGGCTTCAATGCTGCCAGCTGAATCATCTTCTTGGCAACTTCCACTGGAGTCTGCACAAACGGCGCACAGCTCATTCTTTCCTACCCCGGTGAGGCTAGGTGTAACGCCTCTCGACTTCGTCTCTTTCAGTCTTCGCTGTCTTCGGGACGGACTGTTCTTTCATTCCGGTCCATTTGATGTCTTCTTGAAGAAACTTTGCCGTGATCTCTTTGAAGCTGGCGAATATCTGGTTCAGCTCCTCAAGCGAAAAGGTCTCCATGAACGCGGGGGTCCTCAACCAGCTTTCCCAACCTCGCACGCTCTCATAGAGAGCGGAATTCAACTTCACTAGTCCTGAGTACAATGACAGTCGATCGGTTGGTTCGAGCTTCTTAAGATCCGCCAGGACTTTCGCGCGCTCATCGGTCCAAGACAAGACTTGCTGCTCCTTGTTTCAAGCGCCTGCATGAGGAGAGCCCCAATTTAGACTTATTCCTGTCGCAGAACACGAAGAGACTAAAGAGCTACGCTAGGACATCTGTTCTTCAGATTCCTTTCGGGGAGATTGGTCTTGGAGTCGAAGGTCATCCTGTTTTCGTACGATCCGAGCATGGAGCGGGTTTGCGCTGCTTCAATGCGTTCTTGCTACTCTGCGTATCCCAGCTACGACCTGTACTCGTACTCAGATGAGAGCGCCGGAGAGTTTGAGGGAGAGCGACCGCTTGACGATCAGAGAGTCAAATCACTTCTGAGCAAAGCACTCGAACTCGAACATCTGGATGTTCTTGAGCATGCGCAGTTGACCTTCGACCTGCAGCATATCTCTCGGGCTTGTACACACCAGCTGGTCCGCCATAGGCTTGCGTCATTTTCCCAGCAAAGTCAACGATATGTGAAGATCACACGGAGTCGTGGCTACGTGACACCGCCGAGCATAGGCAACAACGTTCGTGTTCCGGTCAAGGTCCGCGGAGCGGAGTTGGAGATGACTTTCGAGGATATGATGGATGTTGCGACGCAGATTGAGGAAGGGTTGCTGAGAATGGGGATCAGAGCCGAGGATGCCAGATATGTGCGACCCAACGCCGCCGCGACCAACATCGTCACTTCAATGAATCCACGACAACTGCTGCATGTGATCTCGATGAGATGCGCGCCGGACGCGCAGTGGGAGATCAGAGACTTAGCTTGGGCCATGCTCGCTTGCGCAAAGCTTGTTGCGCCGAACATCTTTGAGACGATTCCCACTGCGAAGGATAGCCGCTATGCGCAGGAGAAGATCGCGAAGCTCGATGCGCCCGTGAAGGAAGCACGAACGACGCTTGAGAAAGCTTCGAGAGGAGATCTGATTGAGATTCCTCTGAGTCAAATTGGCCTGGAACATGCAGTGAGGGCATTCGCAAGGAAGCTGTAACGAACAAGACGATAGAATTCCGAAACGCTATTAGTGCGAACAAACGAATACTAGATCCATGCCAAAGCGAAGAAAGCGCGCCCGAGCGAAACCCAAGCGTCGGGTTCGCAGGCGACCGCGCACATTAAGAGGAAAACTGAGAAGAAACTATCGGGGCGCGAAGAAGAGCGTCAAGAGGAAATTACGTCGGATAAGGCGTAAGCTCTAGACGTACAGAAGAAAACGACGCATTGATCCTGCAGAGCTACTCTTTCTCTAGAATGACTACTTGACATGCTGCGAGTTTCTTGAATCTCTCAGCGTCGTTCTTGTCGCCAACGATAGATCCGTAGTGCATGGGGATCGCGATCTTCGGCTTGATGCGGCTCACGGCCTCTGCGGCCTCCTCTGCTGTCATGACATAAGTGCCGCTGACGGGTAGGCATGCGATGTCCACGTTCATGCCCTCCATCTCCGGGATCGAGTCGGTGTCTCCGGCGTGGTAGATCCTGACGTCGTTGATGGTGACGATAAACCCTAGCATCTCTTCTTGCTTGGAATGGAACGGTTGGCCTGGAGACCTGAACTTGTTCAGGTTGTAGGCGGGGACCGTATCGACTGACACGTCGTCGACGAGTATCTTCTCGCCGGGCTTGACGGCTCGTATCTCCTTCGCCTTCATTCCGGACAATTGGCGTTTCACCAGAGCCGTTGTGACTATCGTCGTGTTCGGGGTAACTATCTTCTTTATGACGCCTGGGCTGTAATGGTCGAAGTGCTCATGACTGATTAGGATGATGTCGGCTTTCTCGCCAGCTTCCATCACATACGGGTCTACGTATATCGTCTTCGAGTTCTTGATCTTGAACCCGTCGTGACCAAGCCAACTGATCTTAAGGCCACCATATTCGAACAAACTGATCAAAACCCCGCCCAATCTACACCACCTCAGATCAGTTTGAGAATAAATCCTCTGTGGATGGCCTCACACACACTTTGGCATAACCTCGATGTCGAATGCAAGCATTTGTATTTGTGAATGCTTGGTCATCTTGTTCAGGAAGGGTGAGCGTGTTGGTCAATGTAAAGTGGGATGGAGGAATGCGTTTCACCGCCACTACGGAGGACGGCAACTCACTCACGATGGACACGAACCCTGAAGGCGGCGGCGAGGGACACGGGTTCCGGCCAGTCAAGCTCGTACTCGTTGGACTTGGCGGATGTACAGGCATGGACATCATTTGGATCTTGAAGCGCCAACGGCAAGAAGTAACCGGCCTTGAGATGAACGTCACAGGAACTAGGAGAAAGAAGGATCCCACATACTACGAGGCTGTGCAGATCGAGTACGTTGTACGTGGACGAAACCTCAGAGAGTCAGCAGTCAAGAGAGCGATAGAACTCTCAGAACAGAAATACTGCTCCGTCAGAGGGATCTTTAGGCCAGAAGTGAAGGTAACGACAAGCTATCGCATCGAACCGGAAGCTTAGCCCGGCCTTCGTTGACAATTGGTCGCCTCGTGATCGTGTTGCCTACGACGTCAGATTCAAAGATCAAAGAGCTCGACAAGAAGCTCGGCACGATTATGCATAGACTTGAGACGATCGAAAGGATCCTTTCCGATTCACTTGAGCACCCCGAACTCGCATCGACCATAAGCAGCCTCAGAACAGGCGTGCTGCTCGTTAAAGAGCCGATCACGGCACTTGAACGGCTCTCGGCTGCAAGGAAGTACCTCCACCGACGCTCTGTTGAGAAGGACGAACTCTCTCGCCTGATCATTCAGACTCTGGCGCTGGAAGGCCCTCGCAACACATCTCAGATCGAGCGAGCGATCAGAGAAGCGAGAGGACACGCATCACGTAGAATAGTGAGATCACGTTTGCGCAGGTTAATGGATGAGGGGATAGTTCAGGCAGAGAAGGACAAGGGTACCGTGTACAAGCTCATGGAGTGACCAGTCAACTGGTCACTTTTTCACAGAATGCCTATCAACAGTGACCAGAGATACGTGGCGCGTAATCAAAGACTTGAGGTGAACAAGAATGAGTGAAGAGAAGAGACACAAACACGATAGTCCAGAAGAGGTTGCTGAGATGCTTTCTGTGGTCTCCGACAAGATCCCGGGGATCATCAAGGGACTCGTCAACGCAGTATTTTCCGAGGAGTCAGCGCGAGGAATGGCGAAGGCAGCAGCAACATACTACAAGGAACTGAAGGCGGGTGGATTCCCAGACGACATTGCCCTACGCATGACGCAAGAATACGTGGGCGTCTTCACCAAGATCGGTGACGTAATCAAAGCTGCACGAGAGTCCGAGCATAACGACGATGTCAAAGAGGCCGTGAAACAGAAGATCAAGCGCGAACTCGAGAAAGACTAGCTGTCCAGAACGCGCACTTTAAGGAAGGGAATCAACATGGTCTCTGTCACAGCTATCATACGATCAGGATACTATCTGCTGAGAATGATTCCAAGCCTCCTTTGGCTTACAATCAATGTCAGAACCCGGATAGGTCACATCACAGATGCCTTCGAGGATCAACTTATCCAGAGCGGCCTCGATCGGGACATATCCCGCGAGCTCGCCAAAGCCTACCATGACGCAAACAAGGAACTTGTTAGCCTGATGACTTCCCCGAAATCTTGGACTGGATGAGAAAATCAGACGTCTCGCGACCCGTACGACCAAGCTCAGCTTGGAAACACTTTTGTTTTTGATATACTCTCTGGCACGCTCATGATCGCTGATCTAGAATCGCATGCAGCAGAACTCAGATTTCTCCCCGGAATCAAAGACGTCGATATCGTACCCTTTCCGTCGGGAAAGGAACTATGGGTCATCCTAAGTCACCCGATCGAATTAGACAAGCTTCAGAAAGCCTCCGCGAGCTCAGGCTGCACGGTGGTCAAGTCAGGCTGGCTACCTTCCAGACTTCCCCGTAGTCTCGCTGAGATGGTCTGGGACGGCGTCACGCACATCGTCAGGAAAGGTCGAGATGGCTGGCAGAAGCTCAGATTTGATTCCACCTCAGGTGCAGTCGCTAAGATTGTGAAAGATCTTGTGACGGGAGACACAGTCTACCACGTCGACCAACCCGATGGCTTAGAGATCCTCCGGCAGTACCTGAGAAGTTGATCAGGGGAATGTTCGCCACTCGACGGAAGAATTATCAGTCTCCGGGAACGCTCAGGCTTGGTTGGATGCCGGGGTTGCCTAGAAATACGTGAAGAACGTGTTGGGCAGCCAGGTAAGGCGTCGGCTTGCTAAGCCGATGGTCTTCGGGCCTCGTGGGTTCAAATCCCACCCCCGGCGCTTCCCGACGAACCCCCTACCCTCCCAATCATTGGGAGATATCCTGTCTTTTGGGTTGTGGATGAACAAGCAAGGCTACAGGCATTCCACGGTGCACTACTGCGTCCAGGCGCTGAAGTCGATAGCTAGACAAACCAGTCTACTCGATCCCGAGTCCGTGAAGGCATTTCTAGCGTCGACGGACGTGAGCGAGGCACGCAAAGCCAAACTCGTGGAGGACTTAGCGAGGTTCTACGGCTGGAAACATATCCAGTTCGACAAACCGAACTACAGGCGCATTGAAAGACTACCATTCGTCCCGCTGGAAGCTGAAATAGATCAGCTCATTTCGGCGGCGGGGAGAAAGACCGGCACATTCCTACAGCTCCTGAAGGAAACAGGGATACGACCTGGGGAGGGCTGGAATCTTAGATGGATAGACCTTGACCCTGAGAAAAACGCTGTCAACATTGCCCCTGAGAAGAACAGCAACCCCAGACAATCGAGAATTTCCACTCGACTGATGGCAATGATCAACCGACTTCCACATCGCTACGAATACGTGTTCCGCAACCCAAAGATCGACCCGCTAAGGTCAATGGAGGTCTTCAGGCGTAGCGCGGCAAGACAGCGAAGACGGATATCCGAAAGACTTCAGAATCCGAGAATCCGAAACATAACCTTCAAGACCATGCGTCACTGGAAGGCGACGACCGAGTACCACAAGACGCGAGACATTCTCCACGTCATGCAGGTGCTTGGACACAAGAACATTCGAAACACTCTCGTCTACACACACTTGGTCGACTTCCACTCAGACGAATATGTCTGCAAAGTTGCAAAGACAGCTGAAGAGGCTAGGATTCTAATCGAGCAAGGCTTCGACTTTGTCGCCGATGTGGAAGCACTCAAGTTGTTTAGGAAGCGAAAGTGAGAGAGGGGCAGGACTGTGACGAATGAGCGCTGGCTCAAATGGGCGATAGCACGATACTACCGCTCACATGGTTACAAGGTCAGCATGAAGCCTGCAAGAGCCGGCAACGCGATGGTTGACGGAGTCGCCATTTCGCTCGATGGAGAACGGATAGCGATTGAGGTCAAATCATCAAGAGACGATCCTGTGCGCGGGATTGGACAATGCTACGAGGCTATATGCGCAGGTTACAGTCGAGCAGTTCTTGTCACGACCCTGAGAGTTGCAAAGGGGTTGAAGAAACGGGCATTCCAGCGGAGAGGAATCAGGCTTGTTGGGGTGGACGCGAAGGCTCGTGTTCACAGATACCAGCGCGACGGATGGTATCTCACAAGTTGATGTAGTCTGTTGACCACGGTTCAAACCGACCGCTCGCACCAGCCTGCCCACACACACAAATCGCACCTAAACGACGCCAAATCAGGGAAGAGAAAAGAGAGGGGGCGACAAGGCTTTGATTGGGCCTAGCGCACGAGCCATTCATCCTTGAGGAGTTCAGTCCAAGTGAGCCCACTGCATTTTGGAACGAGCTTATGGAACTCCTGCTGCAAGGCGCGGAGCCAGCTTGCTTTTGAGAACCTTCCGAAGAACCTGTTCATGCTCCTTTGATTCGCGAACTCAAACATCTCAACAAAATTCGCAAGGGAGCCTCTGCTCCGAGCTTCGAAGGTCTTGTAGGAGAGGAGCTCGGGCAGATCCCTCTTGTGTTGATATAGACTCTTATGGATCTTCTTCATCAGAGCCTTGTACTTTCGTTTCCTATCCTTCTTGACCACATACAACTCGACGAAGTAGACGGTCAACACGACCACCTCTATGGGGGTAGCTTTGCCGCATCTTAAGGTTACGCTAGCACACGAGCTTCAACTTCAAGTTGAGGAGTCTCCCACTGTTGGAACGTAAATTCGCTTGTGAGTCTCAT
>JBAVVE010000051.1:0-3939 GCA_049697135.1 Bathyarchaeia archaeon
ATCTTTCCCTTCTTGTGCTTCAGCATGATCGGCGCAACTTCCTTGGAGCACAGGTAGGCGTCCTTCAGATTGATGTCCCTCGTCTTGTCCCAAACGGCTTCTGTGGCTTCAAGAGAATCATCGGTGAAATGGACTCCAGCATTGTTCACCAGAATGTCCACTCGACCGAACTCGTCAACCGTTGTCTTGACTAGGCGTTCAACGTCCTCTGGCTTAGACATCGGCTTGTACGTGGATCGCCTGCCCACTTTGCCCCCTGATCTTCTCCGCGAGCTCTGAAGCTTCCTTCTCAGATTTGACGTAGTTGATCACAACCTTGGCTCCTTCCTGCGCGAAAAATTCTGCTATTGATCGACCAATCCCACGTGAAGCCCCTGTCACAATAGCGACTCTATCCTTCAGCCTCATTCGCAACACCCAAAACAACACCTCAATCGGGCGTCTTGCTTTCAGTTTTTCTCCTTGTAGAGTTTTACAAGCTCAGTGTATGCTTTGCCGGCATACTTGATGACCGCTATGTCCGAATCGTCTAGTTTCCTGATGATTTTCGTTGGTACGCCTGCTAGGAGAACCGCTGGGGGCGTCTTCTCTCCCTGCAGGATCACGGAACCAGCAGCAACTATCGAGTTGGCGCCGACCTCTGCCTTTTCCAGGACAGTCGAGTTCATTCCGATAATCACGTTATCATGGACTCTCGATCCGTGGATCACCGCGTTATGTCCAACCGTCACATAGTCGCCGACTACGCATTCTCCACCAACATCAGAATGAAGTGTGCAGTTGTCTTGGATGCTGCTTTGCTTTCCAACACGTATTCGGCCCATGTCTCCGCGTAGAACAGCGTTTTCCCAGATGCTGCTTCCTTCGCCGATTTCGACGTTTCCGATCAGGGTCGCCCTCGGGGAGACATATGCATCCACGCTGACCTTCGGCTTTTTTCCACGGAATTCGATCAACGTCATGTTGAATCATCAAGTATTGCGCAGAGAGATCGCCCTCACAGTAGAGGGCGTATTCTTATCTATTTCACCCATGAATGAACGTGCCATCGCCTCCCCTTAGCCGGCTGTGCCTCATGACTCGCGATGTCGTGCAGACGTCCGGACTCACAAAACGATTCGGCAGCCTAGTCGCTCTGGATCACATGGACCTCTCAGTGAAAGCAGGCGAGATCTTCGGCTTCCTCGGCCCCAACGGTGCAGGCAAGACCACCACTGTGAGAATCTTATGCGGCCTGATGGTTCCAACATCCGGCAGCGCGACCGTCGTAGGCCACGACGTCGCCAAGGAACCTGATGAAGTCAAACAGCGAATAGGATACATGCCTCAATCCTACGGGCTCTACGATGACCTAACCGTAGAAGAGAATCTGGAGTTCTTCGGGAGCATCTACAGAGTTCCGCCAGACGAAAGACGAAGACATGCAGATGAGGTCCTACAACTAGTTCGACTGGAAGAATTCCGCAGACACTTCGCGGGACAACTGTCTGGAGGCATGAAACGCAGACTGTCCCTTGCTGTCTCCCTCGTCCACAATCCAGAACTGCTCATTCTAGACGAGCCGACTGCCGGAATTGATCCTCCTCTTCGCAGAGTCTTCTGGGAATATTTCAGACACCTCAACAAACTCGGCGTTACATTCTTCATCAATACCCATTACATGGATGAAGCGGAGCTCTGCGATAGACTCGCTCTGATCAACTACGGACGATTGGTGGCTGTCGCCTCACCAACTGAACTCAAGAGAAAGGCAATCGGTGGCGAGCGAATCGAGTTGGTCACCACGGAGGCGCAGACAACGCTCTCGATACTCAAAGACACAGAATCTGTGCGAGAGGCAAACCTCTCGGATGGCATAGTCAGCTTGATCGTTGACGAATCCGCTTCAGCGATTCCGAAACTAACATCCTTCCTCAAAGAACAAGGAATCGAAGTCCTCCAAGTGAGGCAATCACAACCTAGCTTGGAAGACGTCTTCATCAAACTTGTTTCAGGAGCAGGTGAGAGACCACGGCAATAGATAGAGTCCTCCTAATGACGAAGAAGGAACTCACTCACCTCATCAGGAATCGCCGGGTCTTCGCGCTTACCCTATTCATGCCTCTCCTCCTGATGACCATAGTCGGACTTGCCTTCACCGGCGAAGTCAAACACATCACAACAGTCATCGTCAACAAAGACGGACGACCATTCAGCCAAGTATTCGTTGACGCACTGAAGGTAAGCGAGACACTTCGGATAAGATACTACGCAGATGAGGAATCACAGGCAGAAACGCTGATTCGAGATGGATTGGCAAAGGTTGCGATTGTGATTCCTGCAACATTCGAGGATGACATCAAGTCATCCAACGGAATCGTGTATGTCATGGTGGACGGTTCGGATCCAGTCTCAGCAGGCGCTGTGGCGCCGGTCGTGCAAGGGATAGCGCTCGGGTTCACCGAGAAGCTGCGCGTTCAAGTGGAACGTTTGGTTCTGTATAACCCCTCGCTCAGATACATCGACTTCATTGCCCCTGCCATCGTCGGAATCTTCCTCCAGATCTTCCCCATGATTCTGATCTCGATGGCGATTGCTGGAGAACGAGAGAGAGGAACAATAGAGCAGCTTATCGCGACGCCGGTCAGTGGATTCGAGATACTGCTCGGCAAGTTGTTTGTCTACATGGGGTTCGGCTTTCTCAGTGCGACATCCATGCTAGTCGTTGCAGTGTACGCATTCAACCTCGTAGTTCGAGGTAGCGTTCTCTTGATCGTGTTGTTCTTGGCAGTGTTTCTGACAGCGTCGTTGAGTTTAGGAACGTTGGTCTCCGCGGGATCGAGGACCCAGATGCAAGCCGTGCAGACCATAATGCCTGTGATCTATATCATGATCTTCCTGTCAGGAACGTTCTATCCAATCGAGGCAATGTCGCCGCTGGTTCAGCCAATCTCGTATGTTCTGCCGCTCACGTACATGATTCATGCGTTGAGAGCGGTCATAGTCAAAGGGGCAGGTTTAGAGGTCGTGGCCAACGACCTCATCTTTCTTTCCACATACACGATTGTCATGCTCGTGCTTGCGGTTGCTGTGTTCCGCAAGAAGCTTGAGTAAGCACATGCAATTAGGATGGCAGAGCGGTAAGCAACGTCTGATCGTTGATCCAAGGTGACGGAGTTGCAGAGATCTGGTGTTCCTAAGCTGTTCGGTACGGCCGGGATACGTGGGAGCTTTCGAGACAAGGTAACGGAGAGACTTGGACTCGACTTGGCGCGAGCAATGAGTACCATGCTCGCGAATCAAGGTCAGGTAATCGTGGGGTCAGATCATAGAACCACATCACCGGGGCTAAGGGCAACCATACTAGGAGGGCTGTTAGGAGGAGGCATCGACGCGATCGATGCAGGAATGCTACCAACTCCTGTTCTAGCCTTCGGTGTTCCAAAGTTAGGAGCAAATGCCGGCATCATGGTCACCGCATCTCACAATCCCCCCGAAGATAACGGAATCAAATGCTACACACACGAAGGCAGAGAGTATGTTCCCGATGAAGAGAGAATCCTTGAGGAGCTCATTGGTCAACGTCAGTTCACAGATGTTACCTGGAATCAAACGGGAACCCCAACCGAAGCGCGCGGTCTCATCGATGCGTACACTGAACGTCTCATGGGTCGAATGGAATCGTTCAGGCGAAAACTGAAGGTCGTCGTAGACTGCGCAAACGGTACCACATTCAATCTCACACCTCTAATCCTATCGAAGATGGGATGCGAAGTCATCTCCCTAAATGCGCACCCTGACGGACTTTTCCCGGGAAGACCAGCGGAACCAAACCCTGCGAACCTTGTCACAACATGTCGCTTCGTCAGCATGCTCAAAGCAGACTTAGGGATCGCACATGATGGCGACGGTGACCGGTTGGCAGTGATCGATGAGAAGGGGAGATACGTCAACAATGAT
>JBAVVE010000052.1:0-5594 GCA_049697135.1 Bathyarchaeia archaeon
ATGCACGGTTCCCAAGACGGGCTTTCCACAGCCCAGAGCAGCTTGTACAGCATCCTTGAACCGTGCCGAAGTCAGCTCCATAGGCCCAACCTCATCTATCACTATGAGATCTGCGTCTTTGACCGCGGAGGAAATCGCCTCTGCTCCTACCTTGTCCAAATCCTCACCGTTGACTCGGTACTTGCCGATCTTTGGTCCAGTAGCCTGATTCACATGAGCAAGTACTCCAACCTCATTGGTCATGAGGTTGCGTATCTCGAAGCCCACTCGAGCCGATCCGGATCTGAGATCACCAGAAGTCATTCCACCAACCGTGAGGCTGTCCAGCTTCATTTTCTCCGCGACGAGCCCAACTACGGTGCTCTTGCCCACTCCGGGGACTCCTGTAAGAAATACGACGAGAGCCAAAGCCTTTCAATCCATGGTGGCTCTCAGTTTCATCGGGAAGCTATAACTGGTTTGAGGAGTCAAGCCAAGTCGTTCGTTGCGCTGTGAGCAGTATGGGCAGAAGCGTAGCCGGAGTTGATGACGCGGGGCGAGGACCCATAATTGGCCCCCTTGTGATCGCCGGAGTGTTGATGGATGAGGAGAAAGTTCCAGAACTGGCCCCGATGGGGGTCAAAGACTCTAAGCTTCTGAGGCCCGAATCGCGATCTTATCTGGCTGGGAAGATCCGAGACATCGCACTGAAGATCTCTTACGACGAACTCTCGCCTTCACAGATTGACGAGGTTGTCTTGAAGGCGAAGAAACTCCAGAAACTGAACTTCCTTGAAGCCAAGTCCATGGCAAAAGTGATTGCAGACCTCAAGCCAGAAGCGGTCTGGGTTGATGCTTCAGACGTCAAGCCGGAACGCTATGCCAGGCAGATCCTAGATGAGCTGCCTGCGAGTATGAAGAGAACAGTCTTGGTCTCTGAGCACAAGGCGGACAGGAGATACCCCATAGTCTCTGCGGCAAGCATAATGGCAAAGGTTAGGCGTGACGCAGCGATTTCGGCGCTCTGGGGGGAGTACGGCAACTTTGGATCAGGGTACGTAACAGATCCTGTCACGATGGAATTCCTGAAGGAATGGCGACGAACGCACAACGATTACCCGCCGATAGTAAGGAGATCGTGGAAGACGCTCAGAGAAATAGAATCGGGCATGCGCCAGACAAGGTTGAGTACAGGAGACTGAGACGAGCCAAGCAGGATGCCTACACCAGACACGCAGAATCGAATATTGTACCTCGAAAGGCACTGCTAGGATTCTCTGGTCGCAACGAACATGGCGTGATCTTTCTCATACGGCTCCAATCGGACCATCTCGATGATCTTGAATCCTCTTTCTATGAGCGTTCCTTTCTCTTGCGAGAAGACCGAGGATGGGCTCATCGTCACATCCACACTTCTTGACTTCACAGCGATCATAACACTTCCCGACCCTTTCAGAAACAAGTCGGCGTTGTCTGCGAGAAGTCTCGCTTGTTCAGGTTGTGCGACATCGCAGTAGACCGTGTCCACAGGCGACACAAGAGAGCGGTATGCGCTTGGGTGTCTCGCGTCTGCTAGTATCGGAGACATGTTTGCTCTATTGGAGCAGACGTTCTCGATGAGTTCGCGCATTGTGCGTTGTGCGAATTCGACGCAGAAGACTGTGCCGTCTTCTCCCAAGATGTCACTTACGTGGCTTGCAGTGGTTCCACTGGCGGCACCTAGGTAGAGTACGCTTTTCCCGGGAGCGATCGGAATCTCCTTTATTCCTTTGAGTATCGCGGCTGCAAGCTTGCTTCTGTAGGCGTCCCAAAGCCTGTACTCTTTTCGGTGAAGTTTCACCAGATCCTCGCCGTAGACTGAGTGGCCGGGGCTCAGATTCAGTGTGGCGAGTCGACGCGAATTGTCTTGAAACTTGACCCAGTAGACTCCTTCGAATCGTTCGTCAGGGCTAACGTCTTCGACGTTTATCACGTCTGCGGCCCTCATAACGCGGTCTCTCGGGTGGTCTGACGGGCGGTTCCTTGTACTTCTCTTGAATCTCGGAGACCTTCTTCTCCAAATCTTTCGCCAGCTTGTCTCCCATGTAGTCCCCGCCGAACGCGTCAACCCTTGCCGCTATCGCGAGCTTGCCCGAAAGTGCTCGGGCGATCTTGCCTCTCTGCCAACGGGGAGACATGTGTATTGATGCGTATTGGAAGATCACTCCATGCTTCGGCGGTCTAGCTCCCGTCTTCAAGGATCGGAAGAGCGCTTTCTCTGCTCCGAGCACCTGCATTGTGCTCGAAGGCATCTTGGCCAGATTCATGAGGCCTCCCGCAATCGACATCAACCTAGCCGTCAACAGCGGTCCCAGCAATGCCGTTGTGTTCGGGGCCGTCTCCTTCATCACGGCATCAACGTAGGTCTCGGCTTTCTCTCGGAACTTGGCAAGTTCCAAAGTGTCTCTGCAGAATGATCGTAACCACTCCAGATCTTCTTCTGGAAAGCTGGCCCCCATCGATTTCCGCGCAGATGCGGCGATCTGCTGAACCTTGTCCTCTGGGATGCCTTCCTTCTTCAGGTTCTCTTCGGTGAAGCTAGATCGAACTCCTAGATCTGCGACAAGCCGAGCATAGGTATCGTGTTTGTCGACGATGCGGTCGAGTTCGGGGAAGTGTAAGCCGTACCACTCTCGTATCCGTCCCGCGAATAGGTTGTTCGTCTTGTCGATGTCATCGATCGCACGGACCGCCTGAACCGCATAGAGGTCGCGTTTCGCGGTCGCTACGGTCACCGCGGCTCGCGCAAGCTCCGTCGTGACTTGGCGAATGAACTTCTGGTATTCCTCGAAATCCAGGAGTGGCTTCACGTCCAATCCCAGCTGTTTCAGCCACTTCGATCTTCCCTTCCAGTCTGTCGCAAGCTTCTCGCGGAACTGTGTAACAACGTCTGCTCCTGCCTCTGCTCTGGCGGGTATTCCATCAATCGACTTCAGTGCCTTGGCTAACGCGTCTGTCTCCACAACCAGAGTATCGAAGCCGGTCTTCTGTACTGACGAGACAAGTTGCTTCAGCTCGGGCGTCGCGTTCCCAGACTGGAGCTGCCTCAACTTCTCCGCGGCTTCGCTCACTTTCTTGCCGAAGAAGACTTTCTCAGCCATCGTCCCGTCCTTGTCTATCGCGAAGATCCCGGAGGGTGTCTCGATAATGTAGATCTCCACCAATCCTCACTCACTTCCAATCATTGATGCTTTCGACGAGCAGTCGCCATAGCACCTAGGCGGCGTCGAGATAAAGCCTTACTGAACCCGCCCTGCCAGAGCGTTAATAGTCAATGCTCCTCATTTCATGTGCAGAGATTGGCTCTTGGTGTGAATCATTGTCTAAGCTCTCAACAGAGATTGCCGGACTTAAGCTAGGCAACCCTACAATGCTAGCATCCGGTTTTCTGGGGGTCTCAGGTGAGACATTGAAGCGAGTCGTCGAAGCAGGCGCCGGCGCTGTTGTTACGAAATCCTCAAGCCTGAAGCCACGTAATGGAAACCCCGGACCAACGATTGTCGAAGTTCCTTGTGGACTATTGAACGCCATCGGCCTGGCTAGTCCTGGAATCTCAATGATGAAGGACGAGGTCGCCGTAGCGAAGAGATCAGGCGTACCCGTCATAGTCAGCATCTTCGGGTTCTCAGTCTCCGACTATTCAAAGTCAGCAAGAATAGCTGAGAATCTGGGCGCCGACGCCGTAGAGTTGAACGTTTCATGTCCGCACGTATCCGGAGTCGGTGAGATTGGTCAGGATTCCTCAGTTGTAGGGAAGGTTACACGCAGCGTCAAGAGAGCCGTCGATGTTCCCGTGTTCGTGAAGCTTTCTCCAAATGTGGCAAACATAGTAGAGATAGGTCGTTCTGCAGAAAGAGCCGGAGCCGACGCAATCACTGCCATCAACACACTGAGGGCGATGGCCATCGACATACAGACTCGATTGCCAATACTCTCAGCCAAGATTGGCGGCTTGTCTGGTCCAGCAGTCAAGCCGGTGGCAGTTCGATGCGTCTACGAACTCAGTGAGAAGCTCAAGGTTCCCATAATCGGCGTCGGAGGAATAGTCGGCTGGGAGGACGCAGTGGAGTTCATTCTGGCAGGGGCAAGTTCGGTTCAGATAGGGACTGCAATCCTGCACAGAGACCTGAGAGTCTTCTGCGAGGTTACTGATGGCCTTTCGAAGTACTTAGACGAGAACGGTTTCAAGAACATCTCCGAGATAGTAGGCCTCGCACATTCGAAACCTGCATAGCGCGAAATCTCTTTGACGCGAAGACGAGCCTGCCTCCGACGATCGTCGCCAACACTTTGATCCTCGGGATCTCTTCCGGCGCAACCTTGACTGGATCACGATCCAGTACGACCAGGTCGGCGAGTTTTCCCTCTTCAATCGTTCCTTTCAGCTTCTCCTCATGAGTCGCGTAGGCTGCGCTCTTGGTGAACATCTCAACGGCGGTCTTAGCGTCGACGCGTTCTCCATAGGCCTCAGGGGCGGAGGAGACCGCTGCACAGATTCCTTCTAGCGGATCGATCGGTTCAATTGGACAATCGGACCCCGCCACCACTCTTGCTCCTACCCTCGTGAGCGACTTCAGTGGATACACAAGCTTGGCACGCTCGCGTCCGACTCTTTGGGGAACCCAGACATCAGAGGCTATGAAATGGGGCTGAACAGAGGCAATGACTTTCGATTGCCTGATTCTTTCGATTAGACTTCGATTGAGGACTGATGCATGTTCTATCCTATGGCGCAATTCTTTGGATCGCGGAATAGTGAGATTCGCGTTCTCGATGGCTGTCAATGCCATCGCGATTGCTCGGTCTCCGATCGCGTGGATCGCAACCTGCAATCCGTTACGCGCTGATGTCTGTACGGTCGTGTTCAATTCATCTTGTGAGTGAATCAGGACTCCGGTCGAATTTGGTTCGTCAGAATATGGTTGCTCAAGTGCGGCGGTGTGTGCCCCCAATGAGCCATCAGTGAAGATCTTGATGGCCTGTATTCTGAGCATCTCGTCTCCGAATCCTGTCGAGATGCCCATCCCTGTGGCCGGATTGAGCCATTCATCCGTGATCAACAAGTAGATACGGAGCTTGAGCTGACCTTGGCGGTTCATTGCCTGCAAGACTTGGATGTGCTGAGGATTGTCAACGACGCAGTGTACCGACGTCAAGCCTGCGGCGAGAGCCTTGTTCATCGCCAACGAGACTGCGTTCCTTACTCCGCGGTCCTCTCGCGGCGGGATTGAAGAGAGTGCAAGGTTCATGGCGTTCTCTCTGAGGACGCCGGTCGGCTCTCCCGTCTTTCCGTCAAGGTCTATGACACCCCCTATTGGGGGGCTGGTCGTTGCCGTGATGTTCGCAAGTCGAATTGCTGCACTATTCACTACACAGACGTGTTCGCAGACCCGGAAAATGCAAACCGGCTTGTCGGCGACCGCCTCATCTAGGTCATGTCGGCTCGGAAATCTTCGCTCTCTCAGTTTCTCTTGATCCCATCCGTAGCCGAGCACCCACCTCCCGGGACCCGTCTTTTCTGCCTGCTTTCTGAGGACATTCTGAATCCCGGCGATTGAGAAGACTGTTCGGAGGTT
>JBAVVE010000053.1:0-12851 GCA_049697135.1 Bathyarchaeia archaeon
AAGAAGGGAAAGATAATCAACGTCTCTTCAAACTCATGACTATGTCATTCGTCGGCGATGCGATACGTTGAATACGTCACATCCAAAGCCGGAATGAACGGTCTAACGAAGACCCACCATCCTGAACTCGTCTAGGCGTCGATAACTGAGGTTTCTCTCAAAAGATAAGACTGTGCTTGTTTGCAGACGGTAACTTTGGATTTGGATTTCTAAGGACTACTTCGAATAGACAGCAACCCGTGAGTACATGTGCTGTTTCAGAAAAACCGCAGGGTCAGATGTGTTGACCCCATCGAGGAAAGAGGTTGTGGGGCACATTCAACAGGTCCAAGATTCTGCCTACGATGAAGTTCACCATGTCGTCGACTGACTTGGGTTTCGTGTAGAATGCAGGCATTGCGGGGAGAACGATGGCTCCTCCCTCTGAAACTCGTAGAAGGTTCCTCAGCTGGATTGTGTTTAGTGGAGTCTCTCGGGGCACCAAGATCAATGGTCTACGTTCCTTCAATGTCACGTCTGCAGCTCTCGTAATCGCGTTGCCAGAGAGGCCATGAGCAATGTGAGCTGCAGTCTTCATGCTGCATGGAACTACTACCATTCCAGCGGTCTTCACTGAACCACTTGAGACTGGTGAGTCCAAGTCATGTTCCGAGAACGTCTGAGTGGCTAGTGCCATGAACTTCTGCAGATCCTCGTTCTCCTGTTTGATGACGTTCTTGGCTTCGTCGCTTATCAGAAGAAGCGTTTCATGTCCGCTGCGTTTCAGTTCTTCGAGCAGGCGTCTTGCATAGATCGATCCACTTGCTCCGGTCACCGCGACGACGAACAGCATGAAACAACCTTCCGTGGAATCCAACTGTCTTGTAGGAGATAGCGTGCGCTATATGGCTTGACATTGGCGAGAGTACTCTCGCTATAGCAATCCCGAGAGATTAGAAAAAGGGAAAGGGGGCGGGAGAGCTAGTCTAGTACTCTTCTCCGCCAGGAGGCATACCTCCGCCAGGAGGCATACCTCCGCCCTTCGATGAGACGACGTCGTCGATTCGCAGAATCATGCAGGCTGCTTCGGTTGCTGAGCGGATAACCTGCTGCTTGGTTCGTAGAGGTTCGACCACGTTCTGCTTCAGCATGTCTTCGACTCTACCAGCAATCGCATCAACGCCCATCCACATGTTCTCAGGCGACTCATGCTTTGCTCTCAGGTCGACCATGATGTCGATCGGATCGAGCCCTGCGTTTGCTGCAAGTGCCATTGGGATGGATTCAAGGGCTTCTGCGAACGCTTCGATGCCAAGCTGTTCTCTTCCGCCGACCGTTTTTGCGTAGGTCTTCAGCTCTTTCGCTGCTTCTTCTTCGGATGCTCCGCCACCAGCTACTATCTTTCCGTCTTCCACAGCGTTTCTCACAACGCAGAGACCGTCATGTAGAGAACGTTCGGCCTCGTCGACAACGTGCTCAGATCCTCCGCGGAGAACTATCGTGACGGCTCGCGGGTCTTTGCATTCTCTTACGTAGATCAGTTTGTCGTCGCCGATCTTTACCTCTTCCACCAGTTTCGCTTCGCCCAGAGCTTCCGGCGAGAGATCCTTTGTGCTTGCAAGGATCTTTCCACCAGAGGCCTTCGCGAGTTTCTCCATGTCACCGCTGCTCAGGTTCTTGACCGTTAGAATTCCCCGCTTCGCCAGAAAGTGTAGTGCAATGTCGTCTATGCCTTTCTCACACATGACAACATTGGCGCCTGATTTTGCGATCTGGTCCACCATTTCCCTGAGCATTCGTTCCTCTTCGTCTAGGAACGTGTGCATCTGCTCTGGGCTCTCGATGTTGATCTTCGCGTCGAACTCGGTCTTCTCAATCTCAAGCTTCTGGTTGACCAGAGCGATCTTAGCGTTTCGAATCTGTTTCGGCATTTGGCTGTGGGAGACTTCTTTGTCGATCACAATACCCGCGACCAGTTCAGTCTCTTCGACGCTCTTTCCATGTTTCTTCACAATCTTGATCAGGTCGATGTCAGCCTTGATCTTCCCGTCTCGTTCTTCTTTGATCTGCTCCACTGCCTTGACCGCAAGCTTTGCGAAGAATTCTTTCTCCGCGGATATGTCCTTGGTTGCCATCGCGGTTGCGGCGACTTGCCGGAGTCGCACTTCGTCCTTTGGATCCACGGTCAACGCAATCTTGCTCAAGAACTCAGTTGCTCTGTCAGCCGCTTTCTTGTACCCATCCACAATAACGGTCGGATGAACATCCAGGTCCAAGAGCTTCTCTGCCTTCGATAGAAGCTGACCAGCAAGGACTACTGCTGTGGTGGTTCCGTCGCCGACCTCGTTGTCTTGGGTCTTTGCGACCTCGACGAGCATCTTTGCAGCTGGATGCTGAACGTCGAGCTCCTTCATTATTGTGGCGCCGTCGTTAGTAATGACGACATCACCGATTCCGCTGACGAGCATCTTGTCCATTCCGCGAGGTCCAAGGGATGACGAGACGGTCTCCGCGACAACTCTAGCTGCCATTATGTTGTTTCGCTGAGCGTCTTTGCCAGTGGACCGCCCCGTTCCTTCCTTGAGGATGATTATGGGAATACTCCCGCCTGCTTGTGCCATTTCATTCACCTTATGCGCAAGTGAAACAAGAGCGCGTACAAGTCGTCATAATAAAGATTACGAGACTGGAGCCAGGTCTGCGATTGACGGTGCTCTTCGCCAGGGAAGTGCCTTCGCTGGTGGAAGGGGCATGGTGGATTGGGTGCATATTCGTCCTAAGCGGATGATATTTGGCGTGGAGCCGTCGATAAGCAGCTGGCTCGCCATCATCGTGGGAATCTTGTCAACGATGATAGGGCTGATATCGGTTGGAGTCTTCTTCGCGAGTTTCTTCGTGCTTACTCGGGCTGCGGATCAGATGGCTTCAGCCCTCCAGGCTCCGATTAGATTCTTCTCAGGCGTGGCCTTTCCAGTCTCGGCGTTGCCTCAGCTCCTTCAGTTTGTTGCCCACATTCTGCCAGTGACCTACGGAAGAACTCAGTCAGGTACTATGGCCGGTCTTCACCTTCTTCTGTGGTCTAGCGTTTCCAGTTCAGATTCTTCCGTCTTGGGGACAAGCGATCGCTTACCTGATACCTTTGACCTACGGGGTCGACGCAACGAGAAGAGCACTCATCCTTGGCTTGGGATTCATGGATCCCGTCACGATGTGGGATCTGCTGATGCTGATAGTGGAGACTGTGATTCTGACGCCGTTGGGATTGATCATATACGCTCGACTTGAGAAGGAAGCGCGAAGAACGGGTGCGCTGGGAACGTACTGAATCTCGTTAGTATTGCGGCTCTATTCGGCTATCTGACGATCAGTGTCGGGCATTTTGCGTGGTGGCTGACCTTGTCTGAAACGCTTCCGAGCAGGAAGGCCCTGACCTGAGAGAGCCCGCGGCTTCCGAGGACCATGAGATCCGCCTTCTCATCGGCTGCTGCTCGGAGCAGTTCCTCCGCGGGCACGCCCTGCCTCAGTCGAGCCTCGACGGGTAGTCCTTGAGCCTTCACTTTCTCCTCTCCCTGCGTGAGAATCGTCTTTCCTTCTGTCTCAAGCTCGCGGACAATGGCTGTCCCGGCTAGTATCCCGGCCTCGGGAGGATTGATCGCGTATATCTGTCGCATCACGACGTGAACCAGAACTAGTTGACTCTGGTACTTCTTCGCAAGATCGATGGCGAAATCCAATGCTCTTAGGGAATAGTCCGACCCGTCCAGACCTACCAGAATTCTAGAGAACAATGCTCTCTGAGATCAACTGCTGCAAGACAACCAAGATAAGAATTGTCCTGTGCACTCTCTCAGGAACCAGATGCTAGGATTTGCCGTCAAGAAGACGCACGAGCCCGGGAACCTCTAGGAAAGACCCGACGATGAAGTCCGGCTCCTCCTGTAGCAGTCTCGCAGCTGGAAACGGCCCCGTTGGAACAGCTACGCTCCTTATCGATGCGGCTTTGGCCGCCTTTATGTCGATGACCGCGTCTCCCACCAAGATTGCGTCCTCACGATCCACGTTAACCAGATTCAACGCCTTTAGCACAATTCCTGGGTCCGGTTTGAGCTCCTCGGCGTCATCTCTCGTAACCACACCATCGAAGATTCCATTCAACCCCAATCTATCGATGGTCCGCTCAGCCCCGATCCTTCCATTATTCGTCACTACGACTATCTTCTTCCTCATCTGCTTGAGCTCGTTCAAAGCCTCTCTGGCGCCGGGAGCCAACTGAACCTTTTCAGCCGCTCCGGCCTCGATCGTCTCAACTTCTTGGTAGATGCGGTTCTTGACCTCGTTGAGTCTGTCCTCGCTGATCGTTCCCTGCAACTCTTTCAACATCAGGTAGATGCTCATCTGGTCACTGAAGCTCGGACGCATGAGACCGGCTTCCTCCAACAGTTGCAGTGCAGTTCTTCGCATCCTCATGTAGTCAAGGTTGAACATGGTGAATGTCCCATCCATGTCAGTGAGTATAGCTTTCACCGTCAACCTTGACACCCATGCTTGTCTTGCCGACTTTCATGTGACGAGTCATCAAGACACGGTTCTTGGCTATTAGAACATCGACGGCAAACCGATTCAATCCCTCTGGGTTCCGTATCGTGCATTGCCCGTTTTGGATAGATTACAGAGCCGTTTGGGCCTGTGCGGTTTATTCAGCCATGTCAATGGTCGCACTTGAGCGAGCCAGTGTTTGAGTTGGACGAGCGAGCGCACGAAATCTGTCTAGATATCTTTAACTTCGTCGATGACCAGCTCGATTGAATGGTTGACTAGAATGTTCTACATTGCACCTGGACCCTTAATGTGGGTGACCCCGCTTTCAGCATTTGCAACACCTGTGCCGCCTCAGGCATCATACTACACAGTCCCGACCTACTACGTTCCCCCGGCTGCACCTGTTGCGCCGGTAACATACGGTACACCATTAGTCTATGGTGCGCCGGTCGCATACGAGCCCTCATACTACACTCCTTCGCTTCCCCGAGGCGAGTATCGCGTCGGACGATGCCTCTGGATCTGTCAATAACTCAGCCTTCTGATTCCGAGGCTCTGCGAGACGTAACGGACGGCACGCCTTCTTTTTGGCACGGTCCCTAGATCGGAGTGAAGATGCTACGCTCTGACTCTTACCACGTGGGTACCGCTTTTGCCCTGCATTGCTTCTGCAAGCTTGCTTAGCTCAGCAATGATCGCTTCCTTGCCACCACTTTCAACGAACCTCATGGCAGCACTGATCTTCGGCGACATACTACCTTCTTTGAAGTGCCCTTCCTTCATGTATTGTTCAAGTTGCTGCAGTGTTGCTTCTTTGATCAGACTCTGCTTCGCTGTGCCGTAGTTCAGATATGCGCCATCAATGTCGGTCAGGATCACGAATACTGAGGCATCTATTAGTGTCGCGAGTCTCTGACCGGCCAGGTCTTTATCGATGACGGCCTCAATGCCACGCGCTTGAGTGCCTTCTTCCACGATTGGGATGCCCCCTCCACCACAGGCAACGACAACGAAACCATTGTCCACCAAGGCTCGTATCGCGAATCTCTCAGCGATAATCTTCGGATCAGGAGAGGCGACTACTCGCCGATAGCCTCTGCCTGCGTCCTCTTTCACGACAAAATCAGGGTGCTGGGATCGAATCTTGTCCGCCTCTTCCTCCGTGTAGAACGGACCGACGGGTTTTGTGGGGTTCCTGAATGCTTCATCATCGGCATCGATGATTACTCTTGTAACAACGGTTATGACATACTTGTCCATGCCCCTTTTCTTCAGCTCGTTTCGGAGAGCCTGCTGGATCATGTAGCCGATGAAACCTTGCGTCTCGGATCCGCAGACATCCAAGGGAAACGGTGGAACGATGCTCTTTGCGGCTTCATGTCTCAGCAGCGTGGCTCCGACTTGCGGACCGTTTCCGTGAGTGATCACTACCTTGTATCCGCCTTGCACGAGGTCTGCTATTCGCTGAACGGTGTCGCAGATGTTTTTGTACTGTTCTTCGAAGGTGCCTTTCTCGCCTCGTCTGAGAATGGCGTTGCCGCCAAGCGCGACAACCACTATGTCATTATTGGGCAAGCATGCCCACACTCCGAGGGAGGCTCAGATTCAGCGAACACCGCTTATCAATGTTACATCATCAGTGAAGTCTTGTAGCGAGATCTGACAAACTTCTTTAGAGCGAGACCTCTGTGCCCTCCACACGAGTACCATTAGGCGGATGAGAGGACATTGAGTGATCTTGCCGGCCGGGATCTGATAACCACTCAAGAGTGGAGCGTCGAAGAACTCGAATCAACACTACGCCTTGCACGCAGCTTTCGGGACAAGCATCGAAAGGATCACGCTGCCCCGTTGCTGAGGAACAAGACGTTCTTTGCATTGTTCTACGCCTCCTCAACTCGAACGCGAGCGGCCTTCGAAGCTGGAATGACCTACCTCGGCGGTCACGCCCAGTACATTGATGCTTCAACAACTCGCCTCGGAGCCGGCGAGGCCGTTAGAGACGTAGCGAAGATGTACGAACGTTACGGTCACGGCTTGGGAGTCAGAATTCTTGACGAGATCATCGATTACGTCTACGGAAATGGAATCGCCGTCGTAAGAGAATACGCGAAACATGCGAAGATTCCAGTCATCAACATGGCCTGTTGCACATACCACCCAACGCAGGGTCTTGCGGACTTGATGACACTCCGCAACGAATTCGGACCAAAGAAGCGGAAGAAGTACGTCATCATGTGGGCATACTCGAAGGGCTTCCGTGGCAGATGCAGTGTCCAAGAAGACGCTCTCATCGCATCCCGATTCGGATATGATGTCATCTTAGCTCATCCTGAGGGATTCGAGATCGACGAGAAGATCATTGCAGCATCTTCAGAAAACGCGACTGCATCGGGTGGAACGTTTGCTGTCTCAAACGACCTCAAGACAGCGCTGGAGGGAGCCGATGCGATTTTTCCCAGGAACTGGGCGAGCAAGGGCCTACTTGAAGTCGGCGCAAGTAGATTCGGCAAGGAACAAGAATCAGAACTGCATGAGAAGTGCAGACACTGGTCATTGACAGAGCAGACGCTTGAGTTGGCTGACAAACGGGCGATCGTCATGCACGTCCTTCCGGTACTGAGAGGGGAAGAGGCCACCGACGCAGTAATGGATGGACCGCATTCTCGGATCTACCCGCAAGCTGACAATGGGTTGTACACGAAGATGGCTGTGCTTGCACTCACTATGGCAGGCAAGAAGAAGAAACGCTAGACCTTCAGAAGAATCTGTCTGCCTCTATTTTGTCATCTTGAGGACCTTCTGCAAGGCCTCGATGTCCGGATCGATCAATGGTGCCTCTGCTGATCCGATCACGCTCAAGTCTTTCAGACCGCTACCAGTCACTTCTACGACGACAGAGTCGCCGCTCGCAATGATGCCCTGATTCTTCAGTCTGGTCAGCCCTGCTAGGGCGGTGACGCCTGAAGGCTCCCCGAATATTCCCTCGTTCTTCGCCAAGACCCTCTGCGCTTCCAAGATCTCTTCGTTTGACACTTTGATGGCGGTGCCTGAGGACTCGTGCAGCGCTTTGAGAGCAACATCTCCGTCCCATGGGAAAGGATCCATCAGTCCTGTGGCAACGGAATCAGGATGTTCCCACGGAACTATGTTGCGCGGATCCATCTTCTGTTCGAATGCTCTGACGAGCGGTGCGCATCCGGTTGACTGAACAGCGACCATTCTTGGAGAATCGTCAGCGAGGCCGAGACGTTTGAGCTCTTGGTAGCCTTTCCAGTTTCCGGCAAGTAGCCCTCCGCCGCCTACTCCTGCGAAGATCCAGTCAGGGCTCGTCCAGTCGAGCTGTTCCATGATCTCATATGACATGGTCTTCGGTCCCTCGGCCTGGTATGGATTGAATGGTCCCATGCTCGGACACGGATACCAACCGAAACGCTCGCACACGAGCTTCAACATTGTCACAGTCGGATCCACCCCAGTTTCTAGTCCTCTCAGCCTGACGACATTGGCGCCGAACATGTTCAGCTGGGCAATCTTCCCGGGGCTAGCCATCTCCGGGACAAATGTGTAACATGTGAGTCCAGCTCTTGCTGAGTAAGCTGCCAGCGCTGCCGCCGCATTCCCGCTCGAAGCACAAACGGTCGTATCAAACCCGAGTTCGACGGCCTTCGACACTCCTACGGTCATCGGTCTGTCTTTGAAAGAGGCCGTGGGACTCTTGGTCTCATCTTTGACATAGAGATTCCTTAGTCCAAGCACCTTTCCAAGATTCCCGCATTTGACAAGCGGAGTTTGAACTTCTCCAAGGCTAACAATGTTCTCTTTTCTCTCTATTGGAAGGAGTTCATGGTACTTCCAGAGCCCTCCTCGGCGCGACTCGAGCAAGTTACGGTTGATCTTGCTCGCAAGGGAGGCGTAGTCGTACTCAACTTCTAGCCTTCCGTGATCTTCCTTGCATGCGAAGACACGATCTTGCGTTTTGTATGTGCGCCCACATTTCACGCAACGCAGCCCCGCGACATGCGCCATCTCCTTCACCACTCTCCTACCTAGCATTCGACTGGGATTTCTCGCTTCTAAGCTGCTCGACTAGTCTCTATCATTTGACCCCATCACAGGAACCAGACTGGAATAGACCTACTTGACAAAGAAGCCGGTGATGGTGGTCGAGAATAGGCTGAGATGACCACTAACGTCATAACTGAAAGAAGCCAGACAGATGCCTCGGTAGTGCACTTGAGTGGTAGATTCTTCCGCGACAAGTTCAGTAACGCAATGATCGCTACAACTTTCCGTGATGTCATCCTGTCGATTGGCAGATCAGAAGTTGAACCTGACGAAGTTGACGTGCAGACTAGTGTGACAAAAGGTCGAAAGATGAAGATCCCATTCATCTCATCTCCAATGGACACCGTCACCGAGAGTGAAATGGCGACATCTCTGGCAAGACACGGCGGCCTAGGCGTCCTTCACAGAAACTGCACTGTTGAAGAGCAGTGCGAGATGGCGAAGCGTGTCAAGAAGGCGGAGGCGCTAGTGATCAGGGACGTTGTGACCGTTGCACCCTCAACAAGCATAGCGGAGGCACTGGCACTCATGGAGAAGCATGAGATCTCGGGACTCCCCGTTGTCGACAACGACAAGCTCGTGGGAATCCTGACTGGAAGAGACGTACGATTCGCAGATGCTTCTCTCAAAGTAGACAACCTGATGACTCGGAACGTCATCACCGCGAGGGAAGGAATAACCATAGACGCTGCGAAGGAGCTTCTTCACGAGCACAGGATCGAAAAACTGCCAATAGTCGGCGATGACGGAAAGCTCAGTGGACTCATCACGATCAAGGACATAATCCTTCGTCGAAGATTCCCTGACGCGACTCGAGATGATGAAGGCAGACTTCTCTGTGCTGCTGCCGTATCTCCTTTCGATCTGAACAGAGCAAAGGAACTTGACAAGCATGTAGACATCTTGGTCATTGATGTGGCTCATTTTCATAATGTGAGAGTCTTTGAGGCGACGAGGAAGCTCATGAAAGAAGTCAATGCTGAGGTCATTGTGGGAAACATCGGAACCTTCAGTGCTGCAGAAGAAGCGATCACGAAACTTGACAACGTGGCCGCGTTTCGTGTCGGAATCGGATCGGGATCAATCTGCTCCACGACCGCGGTGACGCGAGCAGGAGCACCAACCCTCTTCGCGACATGTGAGGTCGCTGATGCTGTGCACCAATATCGTGCGGGAATTCCGATAATTGCAGATGGCGGGATAAGGGGGGCCGGCGATGGCGCGATTGCGTTGGCCGCAGGGGCCTCCGCTGTGATGATTGGTAATCTGTTCGCTCGGTGCAAAGAGGCTCCTGGAACTTTACTCACTATTGGCGGCCGCCACTACAAGCAGTATAGAGGCATGGGTAGCCCGTCGGCTAGAGCGAAGAGATACGCGATCGACCGCTACAGTACGCCTGCAAAAGGGCTGCCCGAAGGTGTGGAAGGATGGGTGCCCTACAAGGGAGAAGGCGCTGCGGTCCTGCAGGAGCTAGTCGCCGGCCTTAAGGCCGCCATGGGCTATGCAGGCGCCTCTAGCGTGTCCGACCTCTGGGAGAAGGCGACCTTTCTGATGATTTCCCAGTACGGCGAAGATGAAGCAAGCCCACATGACATCCTTCTTCCAAGCGAAACAGAACGAACTTAGAATGCAAGAACTCCTCAACTTAGGACGGAAGGAATCATGGGATCAGGGACAAGAGCCAAGGAACGGTAAAGTAACCGTAGAGATATCTCAGAACCAAGAAAATGATCGTCTCCAAGAGCAAAGAGCAAGTGATCACGTAATCTACATCTCGCATGTGCGTGACATAGTAGAACGTTCGTTTTCCAGCCTTTTTCACTTTGAATGCCCTAGACTCGATAGAAGCACTCATGGCTTCGACGCGACTCAGCGCTGTCACGATGAGTGGTCCCATCAAGTAGACGTGTTTCTTCAAACGCTCGAAGAACCGCCCCGTTTCCATCTCGAGGGCTCGCGCCATCTGCGCTTCACGGATCCGATTGTAGTCACTGTACAGCACTGAGAGTGTCCTTATGGCCAACGCGAATACGAACGTAAGCAAGTAGGGCATACCGAGCTTTCTGAAGCCAGCGATTATGTCCCGCTGCGTCGTCGAGCAGTACAGCAACAATGCCAATGTGACGACGCTGAAGAGTCGGAACATCACGGTGAGCGCGAGCAATACTGAGTAGTCGGTCAAGCGTAGCCAACCGTATTGCCAAAGCACCGAGCCCTGACTACTGTATGAATAGGTGTACGTTATCCAGATTATCACCATGGTAGCCAGCCAATACTTGAGAGTCGCTCTGAGAACGCCCATTGGCAGATTTGCGGCCAAGAAGAACAGCATGGACGCGACGAAGACCACAGCTCCAGAGATCGGTTCACCAACAACAAGCGCTTGAATGCTCAAAGTTAGCATGATGATCAGTTTCGTCGCAGGATCTAGTCTGTGAATGAATGAGTCTCGAGGTATGTAGAGAATGAATGTTCTAACGAACGACATGAGAATCAGCTCCTGCCATAGACGCGTTTGAATTCGTCGTACATCTCCGACACGGATGTCACATCCGGAGAGAAGCCACAGGGCTGAAGCATCTGAGCTAGGCGCGTGATCTGTGGCGGGCGCAGACCGCTCTCGCGAAGGACCCCTGTCTCTTTGAAGACGTTCTTTGGAGGCCCGTCGAGGATTATCCTGCCTTTGTGGAAGACTATGACCCGCCTAGTGTACTCTGCAGCCAGTGACATGTCGTGAGTGATTATGATGACTGTGTGGCCTACCGCATTCAGATCGGCAAGCATCTTCATTGTCTGTCGGCTCTGCTTCTTGTCCTGGCCAGTCGTTGGTTCGTCGACTATTATTACGTCAGGCTTCATCGTGAGGACGGATGCGATTGCAATCATCTGCCTCTCCGCTTTGCTCGTGAGAAGCGGATGTCGAGTGGCAAGGTGCTCTATCCCTACGCTTCGCAACGCCTCTTTGACCCGATGATCAATCTCAGTTGGTGAGAGCCCAAGATTTCGGGGTCCAAAAGCCAGCTCCGCCTCTGTGGTCTCCTGCGAGATCTGATGATCCGGGTTTTGGAAAACATACCCGACCTTAGTAGATAGATACGCGATGGTCTTCTCTCGCGTATCAACGGAATCGACAAGAACTCTCCCCTTCGTTGGTTTTAGGAGTCCGTTGAAGTGCTTCACCAGGGTAGTTTTACCCGATCCATTCTGTCCAATAATGCCGATGAACTCTCCTCTCTCGATTTCTGAATCAACATCTTCTAGGGCGTTGGTGCCGTCTGGGTAAGTATGGGATAGTTGCTCTACCTTGATTACTGGAGGAGCAGATGACTTCAAGAAAGCACGGCCCCTTTCTTTCTGTTCTGCACGATCTGTGTGATTCGATCGCGTGCGTCTTCCAGAGTGATGGGTAGCTTTCCTGAGACTAGTCCGTCATGGGCTAGGAGATGAGCGAACTGAGTTACCTGGGGTGGTTCTACACCTGTGTCCTTGAGGCCTTCCACATCGCTTAGGAAATCCTGTGTGGGGCCGCCCGCTGTGATCGTGCCTTCTCTGAGCAGGACGACGCGGTCTGCATACTTCGCGACTTCTTCAGTCTCGTGCTCAACCATGATTATCGTCATCTTTCGATCCCGTCTCAGTTCAGAGACAATTGAGAAGACCTCGCTCTTGCCGATGGGATCCAATTCCGAGGTCGGTTCATCAAGTACGAGGATTTGTGGCAACATTACTAGGGCTGAGGCGATTGCGACGCGCTGTTTCTGACCTCCTGAGAGTTCGTAAGGAGCCCTGTCGAGCATTCCCTCCATTCCAACAACTTTCAGTGCCCATACCATTCTGCGCTCGATTTCTTCGCGTGGCAGGCCGAGGTTCTCAGGCCCGAAGACAACTTCCTCTTCCACAGACATACCGATGAACTGACTCTCAGGATCCTGAAACATCATTCCAACATGATCGCAGAGTTGCGGTACGGTCGAGTCTCTTACTCTGATTCCAGCGACGTATACCTCTCCCTTCACGACTCCGGGGTGAGAGTGAGGAATGATGCCGTTCAGACATTGACATAACGTAGTTTTGCCCGAACCGCTCGGCCCAGTTATGGCCAGAAACTCACCTTGCTCTACCTCAAGATTCACACCGCGCAGAATCCAGTCTGTGGATGATTCGTATTTCCACCAGAAGTACCTGAATTCGATGATGTTCATTTGGCATCTCTAGATTTTTCGATAGATCAGTACAAAACCGCCATAAGAGGACCGCAGATTATT
>JBAVVE010000054.1:0-2137 GCA_049697135.1 Bathyarchaeia archaeon
CTGCTATTCTCTCTTGCTCGCTTTGCGGGTAGGGCCTTACCCGTTGCCCCGATGTCTCTTCTTCGCGTCTCACCTGAACTCGCACTTTCATCGGGTCATCGCTCTGCGCTATGCCAACAATTATGCCAGCCTTCTGTATCTTCATCGCTAACGCCCTCGCTACGCATAGCGCCTCTCGCCTTCGCCTCTTTAGGACTATTCCCATCACATGGGCGAGCTTATGGCGACACATGCTGCTCAGTTGGAACCAAATCGGGGTTTCCTCCCCTAACAGGCAGGAGGCGTTTTTTGTGTGTGTGTCCGCGCACCACGGACTGACACGCACAAATCAACGGTTCAAATTTCGACGGTCGATCGGTTGCGAGATATTCGACTTTTCTTCATTCCATCAGATGAATAATCAGATGAAGTTCCGTCAGGGCTTCTCGTTGAAAGAGAGTGAATGGATTGGTTGCACCGAACTCCTTTTTACTCAGCGCGGCCGTGGCGTTTCTCGGAGTAGTAGGTATCCAAACGATGCCCCTAGCCATCGTCTTGATTAATGCTGAGGTCGGCTTAGAAGACGAACTTCTGAGGGAACTCAGGAAGCTCAACAACGTTAGCGAAGCGCATGCCGTATATGGTGTATACGATATCGTCGCCAAAGTCGAGGCGGAGACGATGAAAGAACTCAAAGAAGTCATAACTTCGAAGGTCCGCAAGCTCAAGAACCTCAGATCATCGCTGACCATGATGGTTACGGAAGGAACCTAAGGCCCGCTTCTTTTCGCGTCCAACTACAAATTGAGAATGGACGAATGAGAACGCCTAGAGGCGAACTGCAAGTGAGCGTTGGCAGAACCAACTAATGCAGCAAAGCAGCAAGCTTCATGTAGAGAGCATCGCGATCGCAACCGAGCAGTTAGGCGAGAAAGGACAAGTACGAAACGTGTCAACGATCGACATCACGGTGGCAAAAGGAACCTAGCGGCGACAGTAGGCCACCCCGCACAACGGAGAGAGCCCTCCAGTTTTTTCTACAAGCAGACACGACTACTAGTAGGTTATGAGTCCCTTCTCTTCGAGCGTTTCTTGCAGTTTTGCGATGGCCCTGGGTACTTCCGCTTCTTTCTTGGCGCCTGTGCACACTAGCTTTCCGGTCGTAAAGATTAGTATGACTACTTTGGGGTCGTCCATTCTGTAGATAAGGCCAGGGAACTGTTCGGGCTCGTACATCGTCCTCTTCAGCGAATATGTTGTCTTTTCTAGGTCGATTCTGCCTCCCAGCCCCGCTGAGGCTACTATGTTCTGGATCTGGATTTCCGGCTTTCCAAGGATGACTATGCCGCCCCTCTTGAGTTCGTCGACAACCTTTGTGACTGCCTTCCTTGCTTGCCTCTCGGACTTTGCTCCGGTGCAGACCATCTTTCCAGAGGTGAAGATCAGTGTCGCGGTCTTGGGCTTCTTCAGTCGGTATACGAGTCCGGGGAACTGTTCAGGCCTATATTTGACGCCAGGAAAGATCCGGACAATCGAGTTGAGGTCTATCCTCTGGTTCAGTGTCGCCGTCGCGACGACGTTCTCTATGTTGATGTACGCTTCGTCTTTGGCCAGAGGGCGCACCTGAGTGATACTTAAGGTGCACCTCATGATGGAAGCCTATATGAATACGATTTGCGGAGAACGCAAGAAGTTCCTGAACCCCTGATTGAGCACGATTGGCCGCACCATGAGTGGCGTCGTCGAGGTCTCTTAGTGCGCGCACACACAAAACCACTCCCCCTGACAGTTCAAATTCGGACGCCCGCACCAAGGTACCCACACACACAGAATAACGAAATGACGACGTACGACGGTCTAGATTCGCCGACTCATGGATGCTTCGCCATTTGCAGAATAGTCCACTATTCGCTACCGAGACCCTGCTTAGGATTACTGACCCACTCAGCGATCTCATCCACGAATTTCCAAACATCATCGGTTCCAGGTTTCAGATAGTTCGTGTCTGTTTCCGACTGGCCGATCTGAGAGAAGACAGATACAACCCAATCGGATCCATGCTCCTTCACGTTCAAGTGAGAAAGCCACGACTCGAGTTCTCCTCTTGGAACCAAGAACAATCCATGGCTTGAGAGCTGCTTTAAGAGAGCTTCAGATT
>JBAVVE010000055.1:0-12823 GCA_049697135.1 Bathyarchaeia archaeon
GGAGACCTGATCATCGCACTTTCAGGATCAGGTACAACCAAACTCGTGGTCACCGCAGCTGAAATCGGGAAGACCGTCGGTGCAAAGATCATCGCCATAACCTCGTACCATGACTCAGACTTAGCGAAGTTGGCAGATCATGTAGTCGTCATCAAAGGGCGAACAAAAGTCGCGGACGAGAAAGACTACTTTCTGCGACAACTGATGGGAGAGCACGAACTGATGGCCCCGCTGGGAACAGTCTTCGAGATCAGCCTAATGACCTTCCTGGATGGAGTTGTCGTTGAACTCATGCGCCGTCTTGGCCTTACTGAGAGCGAGCTGAGAAAGCGCCACGCCACCATCGAGTAGAAGAATGGGAGCACACGTGTCACTTCTGATACGAGATTGCTCGTGGATCGTTACACAAGACCCGTCGAGGGCCGTCCTAAGAGACTCCTCTGTCTATGTTGAGGATCGACGAATCGTACAGATAGGAAAGGAAGCACCTCGAGACGCCGATCGGGTCCTAGACGGCAAAGGAATGGTCCTTCTTCCCGGTCTGATCAATACTCACACGCACATTCCCATGGTCATCTTCAGAGGATATGCGGACGACATGCCTCTCCAAGAATGGCTCAGCAGTAAGATCTGGAAGCTCGAACCAAACATGACTGGCGAGACATGCTACTGGGCAACGATGCTTGGCTGCTTAGAGATGATCGCATCTGGCACGACCACTTTCAACGACATGTACTTCTTCGTCGAGAATGTGGCGCAGGCGGTGCAAGATGCAGGTCTCAGAGCAGTGCTATCGTCTGCCATCATAGATGTTGCACCTGATCCGAAACTTCACAAAGAGAACGCCGGCAAGGTGCTCGAGTTCCTAAAGGGGTTGAGAAACCCTCTTGTGACAGCTGCGATAGCTCCGCACGCAGCGTACTCTTGCTCCGAAGAGACATTACTGTGGGCAAAGGAAAGAGCTGACAGGGAGCAGGTGTTGGTTCACACTCACATAGCCGAAACCAAGACAGAACAAGCGGACATCGAGAACAAGCGAAAGATGAAGGTTGTTGAGTATCTGGACAAGATTGAATTCCTGGGCCCCAATGTAGTTGGAGCACACTGTGTCTGGCTAAGCGGCAAGGAGATCAGTCTGCTCGGGAGATCCCGCACAAAAGTTGCCCACTGCCCCGTCTCGAACATGAAACTTGCAGTTGGCGGAGTGGCACCGCTTCCGGAACTACTGCAAAGTCATGTCTGTGTCGGTCTCGGCACCGACGGCGCAGCAAGTAACAACACCTTGAACATGTTCGAGACCATGAAATTCTGCGCGCTTCTGCACAAGCATACACGTTCGGATGCTACTGCGCTACCAGCTCAGATGGCGCTTGACCTCGCAACGATTGAGGGGGCCAGAGTGCTGGGGATGGAAGGTAAGATCGGAAGCATAGAGGCAGGAAAGCGCGCCGACATGATCCTTGTTGACACTCGTTCCCCCAACATGATGCCTATTCACGGAAAGGAGACAGTCATCTCTGATCTAGTCTATTCCGCAAGCGGCGCAAACGTTGACACAACCATTGTCGACGGCAATGTCTTGATGGAGAAGCATCAGTTTGCCACGCTGGACCCAAGAGTGATCGCGGACAAGATTGACAAAGCAACGCAGGACCTGCTCGCCCGCTCAACGCACACCTAGATTCTCTTCTCTGCCAAAACTGCGCTGAGAATATCGAGATAGCCTGAGTCTCCTTTCCACATCGGCCGCGCTTGAGCGATTCGTATCTGTCTGTCGAAGATTGGTGCGTTGACTACGTATGTCTCGGCTTCGCCTCCCTCGAAGACGAGGCTAATGCCGTACTTTCTGCTGATGCTCTTCAGCTCATTCATAGCTTTCTTATCAATCGCACGTCCGAGCCACGTTGAGTCCAGACCCATGGCCATGCATGCTGTCATGATGCACTCAAAGCCCATCTCAATCTGTTCTGCGAGCAGATGTTCCGGATTCATTCCCCATAACGGAGCCAGCGATCGGAGTCCAAGGCTGTCGCAGATTCTCTCGACGCGCGATTTCTGATACTCACTTGCGATCGCTCCTGTCACAACACCTTCGATCCTGTACGTTTTGATAAGCTTGCATAATGCCTCCTTCATCGGGCCAAGCTCTTCCTCTTTGACCCCAGATACCTTGGCAGTCACCTGCGGAATTCCCGTAGCTTCAGCCTGAAGACGAGTCCATTCTAGTCCAGGGTGGTGAAACATCCATGAATCTATTCGCTCAGGAATCATCGTGAGGAGACACAGCACGTCATGCGCTTGATGAATTGCCCACCAAAGTGCAAATGTGCTGTCCTTCCCTCCGCTGAATAGCACACATAATCGCAACGCAAGACGCCTACAGGTTCACGTTCTGCTCCATAAGTGCTGGCACTTGGTGCATCTCAAGCGTTCTATCGATCGCTCTTGTCTGATCCCTGCATGCTCTCCTGCAACAACGGAGACTCTGCGAAAGGCCTCAAGGTTCCCGCATCGAGGGCATCTTTCCTTAACCTTCACATACTCAATTTCTGATTCGTCGATCACATCTACGGGGGCAGCATCATGACGCTCTATGCGTCGAACTTCAACTACCTGGTCATGAGTCTCGTTCCCGCACTTGGGGCACGAGTATCTGCCTGGCGACATGTGCATGTACGATCCGCATTTCTCACAGAATCTCATACGTCCCATCACCAGCATATCGACGCGACTACTCGGGTCCCTCCGAGACGTAACTGAGGAGAGCAATGTAAGACATTTCCATCGATAGCATCCTAATCAACCGACCATACCCTTTCTGGCAAACTGTTGATCGTAGAGGCTGCGCAGCCTCTGCGGCGAATCCACTTCATCCGGACTCTTGTCACTTCTAATCCCTGTTATCCTTGCGAATCTTAGCGCGAAACCTGACTTATACCGAGGACTTCGCTGGATCTCATCGTATGCAACTTCTACGACTATGTTCGGCTTCACGGTGATCGTGTACTCCGTTTCTGATGACTTAAGCTCTTGGAGGCGCCTAGTCATCTCCGTGAACTCTTCGTCTGTTAGGCCTTTGAAGGTCTTACCTACTACTAGAAGCTCGCCGGTGTCTTCGTCTCGTGCCGCTAGGTGATAGTTCGATAGCCAGCCCCTTCTGCGTCCGTATCCCCAGTCGGCGGCAACAATAGCCAAGTCCAATGTTTCTGCTTTCTTCAGTTTGAACCATTTCTTGCCTCTCTTTCCGACCTCATATCTGCTGTCTAGAGCCTTGGCCATCAGACCCTCGTGTCCTTCTGCAATCGCCTTGTCGAAGAGACGCTGAATCTCATCCTCATCTCTTGTTACTATTAGGGGAGTGAGCAATTCTGCGGGAGTCTCTTCCTCTAGGATCTCTCGCCTTTCCACGTAGCTCTTGCCAGTAAGCTCTTCATCGCCAAGTAGGAGGACGTCGAAGAGATGCAGACACAGGGGGATCTTGATCGTTGCCCCAGCGATATCATGCACTCGGCGGAATCGTCGCATGAGATCCTGGAACGGCAAAGGTCTTGAGTTTTCATCGGTGGCAATTACTTCTCCTTCGAGGATAGCTCGTTTGCTTCTTATGAGATCCTTGGCGGTTGCGGCGATTTCTGGTAAGCTCACTGTTACGTCGCTCAGTCTCCTGCTGAAGGTGCGGACCTCGTCTCCTTTCTTGTGGATCTGTATACGTGCACCGTCGTACTTGTACTCGAATGCGGTGCCACTTTTGTGGCATTCAAGAATCTCTTGGATGCCGGTTGCCATCTCTGCAAGCATGGGTCTGACGGGTTTGAACAGAGTTATCTTCGCTGTGACTACTGCGCTTGGGTTTGTGAGAGACTGCACTGCGATTCCTCCGATGTCACCCATGATCATGTAGGCCCGGCGGACTTCGTCCAAGCTCAGTTTCGAAGATGCAGCGATCGCTGTAAGGAGCACACCATCCACGGCACCGATTTCCATCTCGCCGGAAAGCAGTCGGAACGCGTACCGCTTCTCAAGTTCGCTGAATCTGGAGAACAGTGCTTGAAGAATGTTCTCAGCCCGTTGTTTCCTGTCTGCTCCACTTAGAGAAGCCAGCGACTCAAAAGCGCTGTTGACATCTAGTAAGCTCGGTCCTGTTTCTGTGGGAAGCAGGGACACCTGCAAACTGTCGGTTTTGGTCAGTTTCCATAGGGTCGCACCTCCCACACCTAGTTTCTTCACCTCGTGCTCGCTGAGGACACGCCCGGTGAGGAAACGTACCGCAATCGGCACTTCTGTCGGGGGAAGTGCAGAGATGAAGCTTGAGATCAGTTGCACTTTCTTGTTCCGACTTCTATTAGCCTCCAGGCTTTCGCAGAGTTCCGCGAAACTCCGAAATGAGGTTGGAGCCCCCATAGATCTCACCGGCCACTAGAGACCAAGCACAACCTGTTCTCATTCATCGTCTGAGCCAGTGTTCGAGGTCGGATTCCGAAGGACGCTTGGATATGTTTCTCATCCTCTCAACAGCGACCTTCACTCGCTCTCGTCTGAATCCTCTTTCATCGCACAAGAACCTGAACAGTGCCTCCTCATCCATGGGTTGTTGCGATGTTGAATAGTCCGATGTGACCTTCGGTTTCAGGAAGATGTCCCGCAAGGCATGCAAGTCATCCGGAAGTTTCTCCCTCAGACTCCCCGGGAGGTTCTCCAAGGAGTCGTGACACTTGATCAGTTTGAGCGCTGTCTTGGGGCCCACTCCTTTGATGCCCTCATTGAAATCTGTTTCCATCAGTATTGCAAGGTCTACGAGTTGCTCGCGTGTGATTCCGTGATGGCTGAGAAAACCCGAGAGCTCTATCATTTCGGGCCTCAGCGGCCGAGAGGTTCCCTTGCTCGGTAGGAATTCCCTGCCTGAGACAGTGAGATATCGCACAACTCGTGGACTTCCAAACAGAATGGAGTCATAGTCTCGGCTACTGGTAGCCCAAGCGTCCCCGCGTGAGGCCATGAATGCCGCCTGTGCTTCACCCTCACTGGGGGCCTGCACATATGGCAAGCCCATCAGGGCTAACAGGCGCTTTGCGTCGTCGATCATCGCCTGATCCAGTTTGCTCATCATCACTGCCTTTGACCATGCAGTCTGGAAGTCATGCCTCTGCAGAGCCTGACTCCAATCTGCTGCTGCCTTCTCTCTGGCAGCTCTTCTCTCAGCTAGCACTCTTGCCTTGAGTGGGTGAGGCTGACCATCAAAGACGAATACGAATCTCGGGCCGTAGTCAAGCATCAGCCTTGTTGACCGAAATAGCAGTCCGGCCAAGTGTGAGGTGGTTCTGTCCTGAGGATCCCTGAGCGAGACCCCATCCGGTGTCCTGATGAGAGATAGGAATTGGTGTAGCATGTTGTTTGCATCGACAGCCAACACTCTCCCCCGCAGCTCCTGGAGAGCAAGGTCCCTTCGGACAATGATGGGGCGAAGGTTGCAGCCCAATTCTTGTACCTCAAGCAGTTCGAGAACGCGCGGAAGACTGCCATGAACAGATACGTTCGGCTATGCACTGGTCAGGTAGTTATTGACAGCTTTCACATCGAATCTGTCAGTGTCGAGGACTGCTCGTATGAAGTTGAAGAATCTCCTCCTATTGTCTGTCGACAAGGAGGGATACCAGATCGGGTTTGCCACCACCAAGCTTCTCCAAGCATAGAAGGGTTGGATGACTTCAAGCAATTCGTCGTCTCCAGTCCTGTCCAAGTAGTTGTTCATGAACAACTCGTAGAGCTGGTCAAACGGGCTGACCAACTTGCCGTGTGCTTGAATTGAGAACAACAGATAGTTGATGGACATTGCAGCTACGTCGTCAGCTGCTTCTCCCCACTGTCCTCTGCTCCTGTCCAGCACTGTGAAATCTGTGCCCTTCCGGAACATGACATTGAAGGGATGAAAGTCTCCGTGGACTCTTCGCAGACGGTCGGATTTGTCTTTCAGTTTCCATCTCCACTCGACGCATTTTTCCTCGATCTCCTTGAGCTCGTCTTTTTCTAGAAAGTCCGCCGTGTTTGGGTAACTATCGATCAGGCCCATGGTGCATTCTCCGTGACCCACTAGATCTCGTACTGCCCGCACGTACAGGTCAGGGGCGTTCTTCTTGACTTTGTGGACACGAGTAAGATAATCTGAGAGCGCAGCACATCTTCTCAGATCCATCCTCGTCATGACGCCTGAGTCTCGGATCCTCTCGAGATCTCTATAGTAGCCCTGGCCGTCGACCTTCTCAAACAGAATGAAGTATTCAGAGAAGTCCCCCACCGACCTGAGTCCACCCTTCTGTGTGAATATGCCGACATCAAGTGATTTGACGTGCCTCGGCAGCAGACGAGATGTGCAGTGAGAGAAGAGGAGTGATTGCGCCCTGTCCCATGGAAAGTCGTGGCCGAACACACTCGGGCGCATTGTTTCCAATACGGCACTCTTCGTCTCTGTGCCAACCTTGTACTCGATGACATATGGTGTACCGTATCCGAATCCCTTCAGTTTCCCGACAAGCTTCGTCTTCTTTGGTTTCTGGAGTTCCCCCACACGTAGAATCTTCACATCATGATTCTCGAGCGACTTTAGGTAGTCCCGTAAGGCACCGAGTCTCAGATCTGGCATGTCGCAGGCTTCCGGTTCACGTAGAGTACCGTTCTGCACAAAACACTAACGCTTTGCGAGAGATCGCTGTCAGGCTCGACCAAATCTGACCATGACGTACTTCACTATGTGTTCGGCCGATTCGCTGGGTCGGAGCTTTGAGGTGTCCACTGCGAGTTCTGGCGAGCGAGGGGCCTCATATGGAACACCCACTCCGGGGACAGTCTTGCTGGCGCCTGTCTTGGCTTTCAGATAGATGTCTGATGGTGCCCCGAACTTCCTCTTCCGTTTCTGTTCACGGTGCACGCAGACATCGAGAGGGCACTTCAGGTAGATCTCTGCAAAACGTCTGATCCCACGTCTCGCTGTGTTACGATACTTCCTCCTGTTCGCTGTGGCGTCAATAATCGCGTTCACGCCGTTGTGCGTGAGCATCTCGGCGACGAAGACTAGGGCGCCATAGACCGTGTGCCTTTCCTCTTCGGTGTATTTTGGTTGGGCTGTGAGGACCTCTCTCACCATCTCAATTGAGAGCACCTGAGCGTGAATGTGTTTCTGGAGAAGTGTTCGCGCCACGAGACGCGCGAGTGTAGATTTGCCACTACCGGGCATTCCAGTGAGCCAGATCGCCCAGCCGCTCATTCCTGACACTGCTTGTCGCAGTCCTTTCGAGACGGATTCGAGCTGGAAAAGTATAAAAGGCATCTCAAGAGTTTGCAGCCCACTTTCAAGAGTAGAGATAGGAGAACGAGATGCCCCGTTACAAGTCAACAACCGAGATCATGAAGATCATCGAGAACAAGGATCAGATCCGAAAGGCGTAGGCTCAGCCTCGCCCGGAATATATCGGGATCATCGCTCACGTCGATCACGGCAAGACGACGATGAGTGACTCGCTTCTGGCGGCCGCTGGTCTCTTGTCGCCTTCCGTCGCTGGCACAGCCCTGGCGCTCGACTATATGGAAGAGGAACAGAAACGCCAGATGACCATCAAGGCAGCCAACGTCAGTTTGCTGCACGAGCACAGTGGAACAGCTTACGTGATTAACCTCATCGACACGCCTGGGCACGTAGATTTCTCGGGACGGGTAACCCGTTCGATCCGCGCTATTGACGGCGCTGTCGTGGTCGTGGACTCTGTTGAGGAGATCATGGTCCAGACCGAGACTGTAACGAGGCAGGCACTTGAGGATAGAGTCCGTCCTGTCCTTTACATCAACAAGATCGACCGACTAATCAAGGAACTGCGGCTCTCACCCGAGCAAATTCAGGAGAGAGTCTCGCGCATTATTTCTGAATTCAACCGACTCGTGAATCTGTATGCCGAGCCGGAGTATCGTGAGAAATGGTCTGTCAGTTTCGCAGGGAACACTGTCGCCATGGGATCCGCGAAGGACCGGTGGGGCTTCACTGCAGAAGTGGCCAAGCTGAAAGGCGTCAAGTTCTCTGATGTTGTGGACGCCTATCTGAACGACAAGGTTGACCAGCTACGAGAGAGAGCGCCACTCGATGAAGCCATATTGAACATGGCGGTTGAGGCGATGCCCCCGCCTCATGTCGCACAGAAGTATAGAATACCGAAGATCTGGAAGGGCGATCTGAATAGTGAGATCGGAAAGGCCATGATAGACTGTGACGACAGCGGGCCTGCAGTCTTGGCAGTTACGAATATTGTGGTTGATCCGCAGGCGGGAGTTGTCGCTGTAGGACGTCTGTTTTCGGGTACGCTCAAAGAAGGGACCGCAATTCACCTCGTCGGTGCCCGAATGGACCAGAGGATCCAGCAGGTCTGCATATTCATGGGGCCATACAGAGAGATTGTTGGGACAATCACTGCCGGCAACATTCCGGCCCTTCTCGGACTTGATGCGGCAAGAGCAGGCGAGACGCTTTCAGAGCAGAAGGATGTTGTGCCTTTCGAGGCTGTCAAGTATGTCACCGAACCGGTCGTCACAATGGCTGTCGAGCCCAAGTATAGTCGAGACCTACCGCGACTGATTGAGACACTGAGAAGACTGTCGATTGAGGATCCAAACTTGGTTACCAAGATCAACGAGGAGACCGGCGAGTACCTGATCTCAGGCATGGGTACACTTCACCTGGAGATTGCAAATACGCTGATAACGAAGACGGGCCTCGAGATTGTTACGTCGAATCCAATTGTGATTTACCGGGAGACCGTACGTAGCGCGGCGGGTCCATTTGAGGGCAAGTCACCGAACAGACACAACAAGATCAAGCTCGAGATCGAGCCGCTCGACGAGGAAATAATCAGCATGATCAAGAAAGGTGAGATCGGCGAGTACATGGACAAACATGCCATGGCGAAAGTGCTCCGCGACAAAGGGTGGCCAGCTGAAGAGGCACGTGGTATATGGTTGGTTGAGGACATGGGAAACATCCTAGTCGAAGTTACAAAGGGGGCTCAGTATCTCCAGGAGGTCAAGGACCATATCCTCCATGGCTTCCGCCAAGCCCTCAGAGAGGGGCCGCTCGCCTATGAGAGCATCCGAGGCATCAAGGTCAAGGTAACTGACGTCTCACTCCACGAAGACCCAGTCCACCGCGGACCAGCACAAATCATGCCTATGACTCAAAGAGCCATGTTCGCGGCGTTCATGACAGCAAACCCAACACTCCTCGAACCCGTCCAGAAGATCACGGTAAAAGCTCCGCCGGACTTGCTCGGCGCTGCCACGAGCGTCATCTCCCAGAAACGCGGAAAAGTCCTCTCCGTCGATCAAAAAGGACACCTCGTCTACGTCGTCGGTGAACTCCCCACATCGGAGAGCTTTGATCTCTCAGAAGTCATGCGCGGCGCGACAGCAGGAAGAGCCTTCTGGGGTCTGGAATTCTCACACTGGGCGTCAGTTCCGGGCTCAATGATCAACCAAGTGATCGCAGACATCAGAAATAGGAAAGGCCTTCCTCCTGAGCCAAAGAGGGCAGCGGATTTCCTGGAAGCATAAGCCGCGCCACGTCGATGCCGTCGACGATACTTCGAGTATAATGCAGCAAGATCCGAGCTTTTGCTGAGTACTGGCCCAGCCTCCATCTGCTGCGCGAGAGGCAGCCCCTACAGGGAGGTGGGCACCATCATCCACCGCGGATTCAGCTCAGTACCTGACGTTCAACATGTTGCACTGGTGTGCGAGGAATATCGGAGTCCTCAGAGCAAGGGCTTCAGATATGGTCGTGTATCAAGTTTTGAGAATCGCGACAGCTGAATGCTTGCCCCATCCTTTGCGACAGTACGTACGTAGTTTCCGGCACGTTTATCGGTCCACCAGCTTGCTCCGAAGAGGTTCTCGAGCTTGCGGTCTAACTCGGCTGCTCGGACTGCCGCGATCATGTAGCTTGGCGAGTAGAGATCATAGTCTGGCATTACGTGGTGTAGCTGCCAGTGCCTGCCTGGAAGGCGCATGCCCATGAACTCCTCTGTGTATCGCTCGTATCGTTCATTCGCTTCTTCCATCGACAGGTTCTCTTCCCAGAACTCGATCTTCATGAGTGAATTCGCGGCGTAGAATGTGAGGAAGTACAGTTCCATAAACCTCGTCCGTTCCACCGCCTCTTTGGCGATGTCTTCTGAGACCTTGAACTGTTTACTCAGGAAGTTTGGCTTCCTCATGAGTCGCTCGATGAGATTCGAGAAGATCTCAGCAACACCGTTCGGAATAGTGTACTTGTCCCAGTATGGTGCCTCATCTGAGATCGCGATGAAATGCATACCATGTCCGTGCTCGTGAAATGAACTGTCCATATCTGTGAACGGCTTCACCGGGCGCACGAGCAACCGGACATCATTCGGAATCTGAACTCCAAAACAGACGGGTGATGCGTGCTTGCCAGGCCGCTCCTCTGCGTCCGTCTGCAGTCTCTCAACTCGGAAACCAAGCTTTGCAAGGACGCGTTTCGGTTCCTCTGCCGGGTTGAAGCCCTTGAAGGCCGAGTCAAGGGGCTCAAAGATTCTGCCACGGAAGAAGTACAGGTCGTCATAGTATTCCGCGGGTCTTCCGTTCACCTCCTGAGAGTAGTGTTCCAGTTGTTCTGAGAAGGGTTTCTTGGCTGTGCGACCGAGTGTCTTCACCATGTTCTTGAGTTGCTCGAGTGAGATCCCCTCGAGTTGCAGGTAAAGCTCAAGAGGCGATGTTCCGTACTGTTTCTCGACTTCTCTCGACTTGTCAAACATTGCTTTGATGGTCGGCGTTATGATGCCCACTTTTTCCACGAACTCATCGAAGACCGCCTTCCGGTCAGCGGAGGCCTTCGCTTGTGCGTTGAATTGCCTCCAGCTGTTCCATGTGACGGGTCTTCCGTTGACCTCGTAAGCCTTCGAGACCACTTCTTCCTCACGCTTCTTGTAGAGATCAAGCTTCAGAGGCGTCTTTGAAGCATCAGAGACATCGAAGACCTTGCCGAGAAAGAGGCGTCTTGGTTCCTTGAACTGTGAGAGAAAATCCTTAGCGTGATCTATTCGCTTCTCGGCCACGGATTTCATGAACGATTCGCTGTATGGTAGACCGCTGAACTGACGCCATTCCTCGCTGGCATAGGCCACGTACAGTGCTTCGTCGACTCTGCACCAACTGGACAGGTTCATGAATCACGGGAAGACTACGCCAGAAGAAAATGCTTTCGTCGTTGTCGCTAGAGGCCGCAACTCAAAGACAAGTCGTGGGCAGCACTCGTGTTCAGCCACCGTACTATTTTATGCCTCATAGCTGCATTTGTTAGGTGCGGCCGAAATGGCCGGATCGAGGGTGCGTGAGGACAAGTGCCTCCGCCATGCCGTGGTCCAGAACCGCCGATGTGCGGTGGGCATCCTGGTCTAAGACGGAGACGGGCTCATGGCCCCGCCGTAGGCCCCCCAAGCCTCTAACCCGGGTCCAAATCCCGGCGGCCGCACCAAATTTTGGGTTCAAAACCACTCCATTTTTATAGCTACGAAAGCCTACCGTAGTAGGGCAGAAAGATTGCCTGACCCTAAGACTCTGCGCCCGCGTGCTAAGTATGCGTACCTCCTAGAGGACAAGAACGTCAGGCGCTGGTACGAGAACATCGCTCGCGGTTCACCAGCTGCTGCTGAGATCTACCTCCGAAACCTAGGAAACTTCTGTCAGGCAAATCAGCTCACGCCACGTAAGCTCGCATCCAAGCGGCCTTCAGCGATAGAGAACCTGCTCATGGACTACGTCTCTGCGGTCCAGGAGAAGTATGCTGGCAGCTACATCCACAACACAATCAAGGTCATCAAATCCTGGCTTGCCCACAACGGTATCGAGCTGAAGCGTAAAATCAAGATCACAGGCGCCCATGAGACACCAACCCTCAAAGAGGAACGTGTCCCCACAAAAGACGAGCTCAGACGGATCTTCTTATCTGCGAGCAAGCAAGCCCGCACAGCCTGCGCCCTAGTCGGGCATGGCGGCCTTAGGCTGGAAACCATCGGCAACTATCAAGGCAGCGATGCCCTAAGAATACGTGACCTGCCCGAACTCCAACTCAAAGGCGACAAGCTAACCTTCGACGAAATACCTACGATGGTCACTATTCGCTCCAGCCTAAGCAAGGCACGCCACCAATACTTCACGTTCCTGACGGAGGAAGCCTGCGGTTACCTCAAAGACTACCTAGAAGAACGTCTCATGGACGGCGAGAAACTGACTCCGGACTCGGCGGTGGTCGTACCCAAGTTTGCGCCGAAACCCTTCATACGCACCGTAAACATCGGCGATATGATCCGACAACCCATCAGAAGCGCAGGGCTCCCATGGCGTCCCTACGTGCTCCGATCCTACTTCGACACGCAACTCATGCTCGCAGAATCCAAAGGCTTAGTCCTCCGTGATTATCGCCAATTCTGGATGGGACACAAGGGCGACATAGAGAACCGCTACACAACCAACAAGCATCGCCTTCCTAGCTCGGTGATCGAGGATATGCGTGAAGCGTACAAACGAAGCCAAGACTACCTCCAAACCACAAAGGCAGAGGTCGGAGAAGAGAAGATCAAGGAGGCCTTCAAGAAGCAGCTGCTGGCGGTCGCAGGGTTCAGCGAGGAAGAAGTTGCCAAATACGATGTGTCCAAGATGACCGATGAGGAACTTCACAACTTGGTAAGGCAACGCCTCCTAGGAGTCATGGCGGGAAATGGATCGAGGCAGAAGGTTGTACCGATCAGCCATGTAGAACGATGCCTTGCAG
>JBAVVE010000056.1:0-2240 GCA_049697135.1 Bathyarchaeia archaeon
CTGCTGGTCGCCGGCAATGCCGGCAACAGGTATTTCAGTTGAAAAATGGCCGGTTGTGTGACCATAAACCTCACTTGAAGATCTCACTTCCGGTAACATGCTTGCCGGAATATTGAATATCTTTAGCAATTCATCATCCCAGCTGAGAGTGTGTATGTTGAATAGCATAGTCCTTGATGCATTCGAAACATCTGTAATATGCAGTTTCCCTCTGGTCAGGTTCCAGATGAGCCACGAATCGACTGTTCCGAATGCCAGCTCGCCTTTTTCAGCTGATCTCCTTGCATCCTTTACATTATCAAGTATCCACCTTACCTTTGTTGCGGAAAAATATGCATCAATTATCAAACCTGTTTTTTCAAGGATCCCCCGGCTGTGTCCTTCATTCTTAAGCTGATCGCAGAATCCCGCTGTTCTTCTGTCCTGCCAGACTATTGCGTTGTGTATGGGTCTGCCTGTGCGCCTGTCCCAAACGATCGTGGTCTCGCGTTGATTCGTTACTCCGATACCAGCGATCCTATTCCTATGCCCAAGAGCAGTCTTCCTGGCTGTGTGGAGCTGAGTCGACCAGATTGCCATCGGGTCATGCTCAACCCATCCTGGACGAGGAAAGACCTGGCGGAGTTCTTCTTTCGCAGACCTGACTACTCCGCATCGTTCATCGAAGAGGACTGCGCGCGAGCTTGTGGTTCCTTGGTCAAGCGAGAGGACACACCGTCTCAACGGGGATCACCGTCACATTCGCATGAGTGAGATATCTCACTTGCCGAAATACCGCTTCACGTGGCAGCATCGCAAACATTTTGAATCCAAGCAGCCTCAGACTATGGCATTCGAAACGGCAGCCATGGTCCAGCATGAGGCTGAGCAGCAATGATAGATTCAATGCCCAGAAGAGGTGATCGAGCAAGCGACTGTGAAATGTGCCAGAGGAAAACAGCAACACGTATGGCAAAGTTCACGGCTCATTTTCTTCAGTCAGAACCTACTCCGCTCATGATTGAGGAGCACGTTGCGAAGATGGAGTTCGAGAAACGAGTCTGCGATGACTGCGCGGAACAGCTTCAGAACATGAAGAATGTCACTGATCTTTCGTTCGGAAGTCTCTAGAGTAGAAAGATGGACGGACAGTCGCACGACAATTGCTAGGGATTGATCAATTCGTCTACTTGCTTGGTGATGCCTACAACAGCTCTTTTCTCGATGATCCCCTTTGCCATCTGTCTTGCTGCTTCAAGCTTGTCTATGTAGTAGCGGATCCGAGCGATCTTACCATTACGTAGTTCCATCACGACGACTGCTGGGATCTGCCCCTCCCGGCCGTCCTGCAATCTCACCTCGTGAATGTACTCGTGGGTCAGCATGTCTCCTGAAACAACCGGGGGATGGATGTCTCTAACAACGAACTTCGGGTAGTTCTTCATGGTCTTCTCCAAGTATTTTCTGATCTCCTGTTTGTTGTACATTGTGGCACCCGGCATCACGATCCAGCTAGCGTCGTCTGCGAACATCGACATTGCCTTGTCTATGTCTCGGTTGTTGAGGGCAGCATGAAAGTCCCAAGCGATCCTTCTATTCGCCTCTACCGACGAGCCAACACTCTCCTGAAAATCGGCCGTGATCTGAGTAGGATTCACTGTATTGAGAGATAACGCTTTTGATAGAAGCAAGAGACTCCTACGTAGTAACGATCCAATTATGCCAATTTGATGCTGCTTATTCCTTCTTTTCCGTAGGCGACTTGATTGCTGAAAAGCCCTCTCAGGCTGCTGACATCCTTCGGTTCATGGGCGGAGGGGTTAAGCAGGAAAACAGCAGTGACCTTCGGGTCGGAAAGTTGCCTCAGCGCATTCAATGCGAATTTGTACGCGGTTCTCGAATCCGCAGACAACGCGAAATCAGTCAAGCTGTCATAGACGACATTCAGAGGTCTTGCCTGATGGCTGTCTAGAACGGAAGACAGCATTAGATCGTGGGTCAGCTCTACGACTTCGATATTCTCATCGCTGCGTATGGCCTGCTCCACTACGCTTCCGGCTGGCGTCAGGATGACTATTGCCTCCTTGTTGGAAGCGCATTCAAGAGCGAAGTCTCTTACGACCATCTGGTACGGCATCGAGGGATCAAGCTCGAACAGAATCTTCTTTCCTGTCAATGCAGCATGTTCGATTCCGAGTTGTCCTGAGAACTTGGCTTTCTGTGGCTGTTCGACATGTCCTCTGGGTTCAACTACGCGGTCT
>JBAVVE010000057.1:0-16786 GCA_049697135.1 Bathyarchaeia archaeon
GATGTAAAGACTCCGCTCGCTACGGAATTCTAGTCAGTTCTTGCAGTTCTCAGTGTGTGGCTAGCTTGGTGTGTACGTACACCGTTTGGTTCTGTCAGCGAGGTTTGACTGCCCGAATGTAGAATACGGGCCAGTTGAAGATGAACGCATCGTCGTGCACGAACTGCTTTAGGGCAGGCCGAAGGTCGCGGAGAAACATTCTTCGCTTTGAGGCAGTCATCTCGGACATCTCTCTACGAATCGTCGAACGGGAGAGGCGGAGTCTCAGGTAGTCTTCTATGCTGTTCAGACGCACTTGGTGCCTGCGCTTGACAAGTGAGGCCCTCTTGAACCCTGTCTTCAAGAGAATCTGGAGCTGCACCTTTATGCCGAGAAAATCCGCAGCGAGTGCTGCTCTTTCGCGAGCCAGCTGCGGAGACGGTGTTGCGGCCCTATATCTTCCCAGGATTTCCCCAAAGATCCTGTGCGGTTCGACATCGATGAGGCTCCAGTCATTGAACGCGAACACGCCGCCTGGTCGAAGAACTCTGAAGATCTCCTTGACGCATTGAGAGAAGTGTGCAACGTTGATGCCGCAGTTGGAGACTACGACATCAAAGAAGTCGTTCGGAAAGCGTAACTCTTCTGCACGCATCTTGAGAAACTTCACGTTCCTCAAGCCCGCTGAGGCGGCCCTTCTGCGCGCTAGTCGTATCATCTCTTCAGACGAATCAATTCCCACGACGAGAACAGACGGTGTTGTCTTGCATAGATCGCGAACCGCTAAGCCAGAGCCTGTCCCGACATCAAGGATAACGTCGCCTGGCGAGCGCGAGGAAACGAGCGCTAGTTGTTTTGCGAAGAGTAAGAAGATTGGCACCCAATACCTGTCCCATGCGAACGCATCGCTTTCCCAAAGAGACTTGGCAACAGAGTCAGCCTTCGCAAGCGTCATCCTATCATGACCAGATGACTTCAAAGGAACTCCTCTCACGACGCGACCATTCGAGATAAAACGACTTGAGTCCGCTCTATCGGCATTCGAAAGCTAATCCAACGTGATAATCATTTCCCCGCACGATGCCTACATTTATGATTCGACGAGTTCGGTAGAGCAGGCAGTTCTTGCGTGTGCCCCACTTAGCACTGGTTCGCCGTCGGTTTAGGGTTGATTTGTGTGTGTGGGTCTCATGGTGCGGGCATCAGGATTTGAACCGTCATGAGGAGAGTGTTTTTTCGTCGTCGGGTTGGCACGGTTTGATGCGAGGATCCGCCTTCGGATCTTGTCAACGCAGGTGCCGTTTTTCACCATGCTCAGAGCCCAAGTAGAACTTCAGTGTCTCCAAGTCTGGTGTGTTCTCATAGTCGCCCCTTACGCTTGCGACGAGAGATACTGACACATTACCCGCATGCAGGGACTCCTTCAGACTCCAGCCCTTCAGTTGTGTCGCGAGAAACGTCGCAGCAAGAGCGTCCCCAGCACCTATGAGATTCTCAACATTCGTAGGAATGAGCGGCTCAGTGACAGTTTCTCCTTTGGAGCTGGCGAAGAGTCCCTTCTCTCCGAGTTTGACAACAACTGTTGAGACCCGCTATTGTGAAGTGAGTCAGCGATCTTCTCAGGATTGTCTGTTCCAAAGATGATGCTTGCGTCTGATCTGTCGGTGAAGACGATGTCAGCATCCTTGCACAGAGGAAGCAACGTGGCACGGGCCGCACTCTCTCTTAAACAGACTCGCATGTCTGATAGGTCCACGTGTAAGCGCGTTGAGTTGGACCATCACTTCTCCCATACAGACTACATCAGGCAAGTCCGCGACCTTCGGAGAATAGCTAGCGCTCGAAGACGCTTAATTACTTCACCAGAATGAGCGAGTCTGCTGGTCGAGACGGCTTCAAACTAATGCGGAATCTGCTTTGTTGACATAAATCAAGCGTCGTAGCCTCTTCGAGACCTAGCGTTAGATAGAACCAAAGCTGTCTAAGCAGACGCTGCCAGGCGACGGTTATTGACGGTAATTGTATGTTGAATTCTCAAATGAACGCCACATGCCCTATGGGTTTACGAGGAAGGTCTAGATGAGCAAGAGAAACGCGTTGACAGAACAGAGCATCGTCGTTGATGATGTTCTTTCTATGATGACAGGACACCCAAGAGGAACACTCACAAGCTTCACAGAGATCACGAAGGCTGTTCACGACTACATCAAGACAAACGGCCTGCGACAGAGATTCTGTCCGCACTGCAATGCACCCCTGAACGCCACAGCAAAACCACAGCCAGCAGAGGTTACACTACCTCCTACGTAGACTCAGTATCTGCCTGTTCGCGGCTGGAACAGGCCGTTCCAGCCCGGCGAGACCCAACAGTTTCTGTTCATTTCTCAATTGGAATTCTGCAGGATTCTACGAAGAGAATTAAGAGAAACCCAGCCCTCCTACGATTAGAGCTAAGCTGGGGCGGCGCGGGATGCTCAAGGCCACGCAGGTCGGAGACGTCACAGAGATCAAGATGGGCAGATCCCTTGACGGCGAGACCGTCCTCTACTGGGTGGCCGCCTACCTCATGGACGGAATCCTGATCGACACGGGCTGCGACTACACGAAAAACGAACTCGCCGAATTCCTAGACGGCAAGCAAGTCTCGAAGCTGATAAACACTCACTACCATGAGGATCATGTTGGCGGAAACGCGATCCTCGCCAAACGCTTTGGGCTGAAAGCAACCGCCCATCCAGAAACAGTCCGTCTCATGAGTGGCAAGCACGATTTGTATCCCTTCGAGCTCGAAGTCTGGGGACCCCCCGATCCCTGCACCGCCGACCCGATGGGATCCTCAATCAAAGAAGGAGAGGTCAGCCTGCATGTCATCGAGACCCCAGGACACTGCAAAGGACACGTGTCCCTATTCGAGGAGAACCACGGAATCCTGTTCTCTGGCGACATATGGGTTGGAGAACGTCCCAAGACCGCGAGAACCGAAGAAAACGTGCATCAACTGATCAGGGATCTCACGAAGTTCGAAGAGCTCAAACCGAAGATAATGTTCGCTTCCCTAGGGAAAGCCGTTCCGAACCCACTCGACATCATCAGAGGAACCCGAGAATACCTGGAAGAGACGCGAGACAAGATCCTGAAGCTTCACTCCAAAGGTAAATCCCCAGAACAGATTCGGGAGCAACTATTCGGAAGAGAGAGCACACTCGCTGAGTACACGCAGTATCAACTCTCGATCAAGATCTTCGTCGAGTCTTTCCTGCGAAGTGAATGAGCTTTCTCGCGATTCCGAACCGGTAATGATTTATAAGCGCCATGAAAGCCTAAACTGCAACCCTACCAGAACCAACTAGGGATAGAATAACAGAAGGTCATGCGCGTCATGGAGGTTGAGATCCTCGAAGAAAAAGGTGACTCGCTCAGGTTCATCCTGCGCGAAAGTTATCCCGCATTCGCCAACGCCCTCAGGCGGGCGATGCTTGCCGAAGTCCCCGTAATGGCAATCGAGGACGTAATCTTCCTTGAGAACAACTCAGTCATGTTTGACGAAATCCTCGCGCATAGACTCGGACTCATTCCGCTAAAGACCGATCCGGACGCGTACGTTCTGCGGGAAGAATGCGACTGCAAGAGTGACTTGGGCTGCGAGAAGTGCACAGCCTCTTTCGTACTTGAGGCTGAAGCAACAGACCAAACCACCACAGTCTACTCTGGCGATCTGAAGCCAGCCTCAGACGTCGCTCCCACATCAGATAAGATACCGATCGTCAAACTCGCACCAGGACAGAAGATCAGATTGGAAGCCTATGCTCGTTTGGGAAGAGGATCCGAGCATGCAAAATGGCAGGCCACCTCAATCGCCGCCTACAGATACCTGCCAAAGGTCACGCTGCGACCCGAGAACCTCTCGAACCCGGAAGATGTGATCAAGTGCTGTCCCACGAGGGTGTTTGCAGCCGACTCCGACCGAAAGATCTTCGTTAAGAACGAACTTGACTGTATCTTGTGCATGGCCTGCGTGGAGCAGGCAGTCCCCGCGGAGCAACGCAAGGGTTCGCCTGTCGAAGTGAAAGGCGACGACACGACTTTCGTGTTTCATATAGAATCCACAGGTGCGCTTCCTTCGAGGAAGATTCTCAGGGAAGCAGCAGTTATCCTCGGCAAGAAGGCCGAGGCAATGACGATGCTGGCATCAACAGCACAGAAATGATAGGTGGCAATAATGCGTAGAATAATCACAAACCCCGAACTGAACGATACGATCGCCGCCCTGAAAAGGACGGGAAGGAAGAACAAGTCGCGCATATGGTTGCGAGCAGCAGAACTGCTCAGCAAACCCAAGCGGTCAAGAATCGCCGTCAATGTGAGCAGAATCTCAAGGAACACTAAGAAAGGCGACGTAGTCGCCGTTCCTGGCAAAGTGCTGTCCGCCGGCTCTATCGGCCACGCGGTTCGCATCGGAGCATTCAGGTTCTCGCAAACCGCGAAAGCAAAGATTGAGAAGGAAGGCGGCTCATGCGTCAGCCTGACCAAACTGGCTGACGATCACCCCAAAGGGAGCAAAGTGAGAATCCTTAGGTGAGAATTGAATGTCGAAAGAACCTGTCATCATTGATGCCTCGAATCTGGTACTGGGCCGACTCGCAAGCTTCGCCGCCAAACACGCACTGCAAGGAGACGAAGTCATCGTCTTCAACGCAGAGAACGCGGTCATCTCCGGAACCAAAGCCAACATTGTTGAGGAAGCGAAGCGTAGGCTCAAGACTAGGACTCTGGCGTCCCAGTGGAAGGCGCCGACGCATCCGCGAAGGCCTGATACCTACGTTCGCCGCGTCATTCGCGGCATGTTGCCACGAAGGAAGCCGAAGGGAAGCGCCGCGTTGAAGAGAGTTCGAGTCTACATAGGCACTCCTGAAGAGTACCGTGACAAGTCTACAGTCAAGATTCCGGAAGCTGAGGCTTCAAAGTTACGATGTTCATACATTACAGTTGGTGAACTTTCAGAGGAAATAGGAGGACCGTGGAAAGTATGAGTGAACGAAAAAGGATACTTCTAGTCACAGGAAAGAGAAAGACCGCGATCGCTCGGGCCGTAATCAAGCCTGGCCGAGGCAACGTCACTGTGAACGATTTCCCGGTGAGCATGGTCTCGCCAGAACTGGCTCGTGCAAGGATCTCCGAGCCTCTTACGCTGGCAGGCGAGCGTTTGAATGCAGTGAACGTGCGCGTCAAAGTCCGCGGAGGCGGCGTCATGGGTCAAGCCGAGGCCGCACGAATGGCGATCGCCCGTGCACTCGTTGATTGGTCAAGAAGCGCTGAGCTTCGAAGGCTCTTCACAAGCTTCGACAGAACGATGCTCGCTGGAGACCCCAGAAGAAAGGAACCCAAGAAGTTCGGTGGACCCGGCGCAAGACGCAGGAAGCAAAAATCCTACCGTTGAGCTGTACAAGCTGGAATCATAATGATAATTCCTGTGCGATGCTTCACTTGTGGAAAAATGATAGGTGATCGCTGGGAAGAGTTCTCCCGCCGCACAAAACAGGGAGAAAACCCTGGTAAGGTCCTCGACGATCTCGGCATGAAGCGCTACTGCTGCAGACGGATGTTCATTTCTCACGTTGAAGTGATCGACGAGTTCCTCAAGTACGGCGAGGTCGCCGCACAGAAACATAGCCAAGCCCGGTAGGTGTCTGGTTTGGCAGTTCCTGCCAAGATCACGAGCCTCACAGCCCGCAGAGTCCTCGACAGCCGTGGCGAATCCACCGTCGAAGTTGACCTATTCAGCAAGGGCATGATGGCGAGAGTGGCGGCCCCCTCAGGCAAGAGTCGAGGAAAATGGGAAGTTCAACCATTTCCTGATGGCGGCGTCGACGAAGCAGTTGAACACGTCAGAAAGCTCTTGGCGCCTGAACTCTCCGGAATGAACGCTGACCGTCAACAGCAAATCGACAGCAAACTGCACGAAGTGGACGGGACCGAACGGTTCAGCAAGATCGGCGGAAACACCGCCTACGCTGTCTCCATAGCTGCCGCGTTGCTGTCATCGATGGCTCACAAGAAACCGCTCTACCAGAAGCTGGCTGGCTCCGCGAAAGTCAAGATCTCTCTGCCGCTAGGAAACGTGGTCGGCGGCGGAGCACACGCCAAAGGAAAGCGAACAGACATACAGGAGTTCTTAGTCGTCCCGACCAAGGTGTCGTCGGCGATTCAGGCAGCTGAGGCCAACATCAAGACACACGCCGAGGTCGCTCGTCTCGCCGTACGGAAGGGATCACCGATGATCGGGAAGGGAGACGAAGGCGGCTACGTCCTCGACATGACAACCGAGCAGACACTTGACCTGATCGCAGAGGCATGCCGAACAGTTTCGCTCACAACTGGAGCAGATGTCAGGATTGGCTTGGACGTTGCTGCCTCAAGCCTGTGGGACGAGAAACAACAAGCCTACGTATACGAGCGAGATGGACGAAAACTCAGCGAAAGCGGACAGATCGATTTCATCCTCAACCTGATAGAACGATACGAGCTCGTGTACGTCGAAGATCCATTGCATGAGGACTCATTCGAAGCATTTGCAGAACTCCGCAAGAAAGCTGGAGGAGCCCTGATCTGTGGCGACGACCTGCTTGTGACAAACACCACTAGGATCCAGCAGGCAATCAAGTACGGCTCCGCCAATGCGATCATCATCAAAACCAACCAGGTAGGAACACTGTCCGACTCCAGAAAAGCGGTTGAGAAGGCTCAGTCCGCCGGGTACGTCACCGTCATGTCACATCGCTCAGGAGAGGTCTGCTCAGGCGAGCTTGCACAAGTAGCGGTCGGTCTGTCCTGTCCAATGATTAAGTGTGGAGTGATAGGTGGCGAGCGCATCTCGAAACTGAACGAGCTTGTAAGAATAGAGGAAGATGCTGAGAAGAGGAAGATCCTCTCCGGCATGGCACGAATACCAAGCTAGCAACTGCCGGTTTCGGGTCGACTACGCCTGGATCGTCTTCATTATCTGGTCGACAACAGTCTCCGGATCAACGTTCGGATCTTCGTTTCTGATATCCTTGAGGAGATTCTTCGACCGGTAGAAACCTATCACAGGTTCAGATGCTTCTCGATAGACCTTGAGGCGTTCTTGGATCACTTCCGGCTGATCATCCACACGCTTGAATAGTTCCCCGCCGCATTTGTCGCATTTCCCAGCAACCTTGGGCTTCAAGGTTCTCTCATTGTAGATCGCTCCGCACGATTTGCACTGCAACCTCGCGGATAGTCTATCCACAATCACTTTGTCAGGAACGTTCAGGTTCACCACAACGTCAACCTTTGTGATCTTCTCGAGTTCTTTCGCTTGGTTGACGGTTCTCGGGTAGCCTTCGAGGATGAACCCCTTCGACAGTCCGGTGCTTAGTCGCTTCTTCAGTATTTGCGTGATGATCTCGTCTGGCACTAGTGTACCTGAGCTGCTGTACTTCTCAACGGTCTTTCCCAAGGGTGTCTTGTTGCGTATCTCGTCTCTGACTAGGTCGCCGGTCGAGATGTGCGGAATGTCAAGCCTCTGCATCATCCTTGAGGCGTAGGTTCCTTTTCCTGATCCTGGCGGCCCAAATATCACGATCTTCATCCACTCAACCTCTGCGTCTTCGCTTCGCGGTATCCGCCCAAGAGTCTGACTTGCCCGCAATAAGTCCTGCTCTGCATGGACAGCTCATGTTTGAGATCTGTGCAAACGTATCCTCGGGAGGAAGCGCCCTGCTTTCTGTCTGTATTGCAGGTATCTGTCTCCAAATCGTTTCACAAGCATTTCCTCTTCTCGGATCGTTACACGATAGTATTCTGGAATCGCTGCCAATGGTATGAGGGAGAGAACGTTGGACCACATTAGGAAGAATCCGATGAACATCAGGAAGTAGCCCAAGTAGGAAGGATGTCTGACGTACCGGTACGGCCCCCAATCGACAAGTTGCTGCTCCGGAGGCATCGTCCAAGACGTTGCGTATCGCCCTCGTGCAATAACACTCCAGATGAAAATGGCATATCCAAGAGTCATTATCAGCGCTCCAGCAAACTCAAACGGGTCAGACTCCGTGAATGGCAAGTCGAGTATTGGAAGCTGAGATAGTTCGCGGTTCAAGACACCTAGCAGCAAGTAGAGCAGAGATTCAAGGAAGAAGGCGCCGGTTCCCAAGGCTACAAGTCCCACTGTGAACCCTTGGGGCACAGGAACCTCAGGCTCGCTCGCTCCCTTTGTGGGCCTGCCATGATAGCGCAAGATGTTGTGCAGATTGACCGCAGAGAACACCGCCAAACAACCGGCGGTGATGATAAGGCTCCATGACGGGATCATTGAGGCCTCGCCGTCGGTCGTGCTCTGAATTCGTTCTCAACTTAACTCTTATCCATCGCTTGCTGATTACGAAGTGCATTACTTGACATGCGAAACCTGTATTTGGAATCTCGGCGCCAAGACGCTGGAACCAATCACGGAGAGAGGCTGAGTGGTAGATCTCGCGAAGTTCGTTGAAGCTGTTCCTCCGACAAGACGTGTGTACTTGGAAGACTCGTACTCGCAGTCAGGCGATGGTGTCGTTCTGAAAGTCGCCGAGGACAAGAGCAGCGTGTATCTGGCACTAGACCAAACCATCTTCCATCCGAGATCTGGAGGCCAGCCCTCTGATCGAGGAGTGATAGAGGGGGCATCGTTCCGAATCGACGTGAAGAGGGCGATGCTGCAGAGTGAGGTCATAACCCATTATGGAAAGTCGGAAGGAAAGCCAGAGACCGGCCCTGTGACTTGCAGGATTGACTGGCCGAACCGATTCCTGCTGATGAGGAGGCACACAGCAGCTCATCTGCTCGACTACTGCCTCGCAACTGCGACAAACTCTCGGGTTGAGACCACCGATTCGTGGCTTGGAGACGATCCCTACGTCGGATACGGAGGCTCCGCTCCTTCCACACCGGACCTAGGGAGGATCCAAGACCTCGCGAACAAGTTCATCCAGCAAGCACTGAACGTCGAGATCAAGACGCTGGACAGGGCTGCAGCTGAACGCCTGATCGCGGACGCGCCCAACATCTCAAGGCTCCCGAAGACCGAGAAGCTCCGTATCGTAACGATCGAAGGCCAGCTTCCAATTCCCTGTGGGGGCACACATGTACGGAAACTCGACGAGATCATGGCCCTAGAAGTCCGAAGGACTGAGCCTGCCGAGGAGGGTTTCAGACTGCATTTCGATGTGAAGTAGGTGGCTAGGCTCCGAGTCTCTGCCCCGTCGAAAGGGCAAGAGAGTGCTATCCTTAAATGAGCTGTTTGCTTCTACGGTGAACCCAAATCCGGAATACAGCACCATAGAGGAATAGCGTGTGTCCAGCGTTGAAGACAAAGAGGCAATGCCGAAGGTAGAGAACCTTCTCCTGCCTCTGGAGGAGATGCTTGCAGCTGGCTTGCATATTGGAACCCGCATCAAGACCGGTGACATGGAGCAGTATATCTACCGTGTCAGGCCTGACGGGCTCTTCATCTTGAACATTGGCAAGACTGACGAGAAGATTAGGTCGGCGGCGAAGTTCATCGCGAAGTTTGATCCTGATCGTGTCCTCACGGTCTCCTCTAGGATCTATGGCAAGACGCCGATCGAGAAGTTTTGTGAGCTCACGAGGACGAGGTCGATGGTCGGCCGCTTCATGCCAGGCTTGATCTCTAATCCGCTTCAGCGGAGACACGCTGAACCTCAGCTGATTATGGTGACTGACCCTCGTGCCGACTTTCAGGCAATCAGGGAAGCGACCAGCGCAGGTGTGCCGATCATAGCACTTTGTGACACTGACAACGCGTTTGCGGGAGTCGACCTCGCAGTCCCTGTCAACAACAAGGGCAGACGCGCATTGGCCATGATCTACTGGCTTCTGGCGAGGCAGGTGCTTCGTGAACGATCAGAACTCCCAGCCGACGGGACGATCACAGCAACCGTTGACGACTTCGAGACGAAGCTGGCTGCGATCGCGCCCAGAATTGGCGGCGAGCTTTGAAACTTAGAAAAGCCCGGGTCGCAGGTTCATTCTACTCAGGCACGAAGACGGCCCTCACGAGTGAGATCGAACATTGCTTCACTCATCGTCTAGGCCCTGGACAACTTCCTACACTCGCCAAAGTCGGCGAAAGAAAGCTGGTGGGCCTCGTCTGCCCGCATGCAGGCTACATGTACTCAGGACCCGTTGCCGCCAAATCGTACTTTGAACTCGCCGATGACGGGAGACCGTCAACGATCGTGATCATCGGGCCGAATCACACAGGCGAAGGAAGCGGGGTCTCGATGATGCCTGAAGGTGTCTGGGAAACTCCTCTTGGCCAAGTTGAAGTTGACGAGGAGACTGCCAGCGTGATCTCGAAAGCGTCCGACATGATCGATCTCGATGACCGTGCTCACCTCTACGAACATTCGATAGAAGTCCAGCTTCCCTTCCTACAGTATGTTCTCAAGACCGGGTTCCGGTTCGTTCCGATCTGCATGATGATGCAGGATCAGGAGACAAGCGCTGAGGTTGGAAAAGCCGTCGGGGAAGCCCTCAAGGGGAGAGACGGCCTAGTGATCGCTTCCTCCGACATGACCCACTATGAGTCGGCTGATTCAGCCAAGCGCAAGGATCGCCTTGCGATCGATGCCATACTTGCTCTGGATGACGCGAGGTTGCAGGAGACAGTCGAGTCTCACAGGATTACGATGTGTGGTCACGGCCCCGTCGCGAGCGCCATTGCTGCCTCGAAGATCCTCAACGCCAAAGCCGCTCGGCTTCTCGGCTACAGCACGAGCGGCGACATCACAGGGGATGACAGAGCGGTCGTAGGATATCTCGCCGCCTCGATCCACAAATAGCAGATTCTCAGTTCGGCTCCTAGTTCTTGCTGCATCCAAGTGCAACGATTCTCAGATTCCGGATACAGCGACCTCAGATACATTCCGGCGGCTAGGCGCCTATCTTTTCTAGCACCCCAAGGGTAGCTAGCGGAAGGTGCTACGTTTTGGGAATGGGCATTGGGTTCGGGAAAGTGATACTGTTCAACGAGCACTTCGTCGTCTACGGCCTCCCCGCGATAGCCTCGGCGATCGGGACAAAGACAACGGCACTTGTTGAGAAGCGCCCCGGGTCAGGCGTCGAACTCAAGGACAGCAGGCCTGAGACAAAGGGATACAAAGCTGAGAAGTTCGCTCAACAGAAAGAATCCCTAGATCGCATGCTGAAATTCATGAACATTGACACCGAAAACAATGCCTTCACAGTCACTCTGGCTGGTGACCTCCTCGCCGCGAGCGGAGTAGGAGCGAGCGCTGCGTCATGTGCTGCAATTGCCAGAGCGTTTTCTGAAGAGCTCGGCCTGAACTATTCTGACGAGAAAGTGAACGAGGTAGCCTATGAGGGAGAGAAAGGATACCACGGCACACCCTCAGGCATCGACAATACTGCCGCAACATTCGGCGGCCTGATCTGGTACAAACGAGAGGGCACCTCGCACCTAATGGAACGCATGAAGCTGAAGAAGCCCGTAGAGATCGTGATGGGCAACACCGGCCTAGTCGCTGACACAAAGGTCGTCGTTGCAGGTGTGAAGGAACGAAAAGAGAAGGAACCTGAGAAATATGCTCGTATCTTCAAGGACGCGGAGCAACTCGCACACGACGCAAGGAAACAACTTGAGGCCTTCAATCTCGAAAAAGTAGGCCGCCAAATGGATGCAAACCACACACTTCTCCAGCAAATCGGGGTTTCATGCCCTGAACTGGATACGCTTGTAGATTTGGCGCGCGACAACGGAGCGCTCGGAGCGAAGATGACTGGAACCGGCAAAGGAGGTTACATGGTCGCCCTAACCCCAAGCATAGGCCTTCAAGAACGCGTGGCGAAAGCGATCGAGAAGAAGGGTTTTCAGGCACTACGTACGACCATTGGAGTCTGAGGCCTAGCAGGCATTCAGTTAATCGTTCTTGGTGAATGTGAATGGAGTTAGCGAAGTTTGTCAAGGTGCTTGACGAGAAAGGCATGCTGACCAAGATCAGCAAGCCTGTGGATCCGAAATTCGAAGTCTCGACTTTGATGAAGATGCTCGACGGGCGGGTCCTGCTCTTTGATCATGTGAAAGGATCGACGATGTCGGTCATTGCGAATGTTTGTTCAACGCGAGACCTAGTCGCTACAGGATTGGGAATTCGAAGAGAGGAGCTCATAGCAAAGCTGACGGATGCGATAGATCATCCAAAGAAACCACGCGTCCTGGACGCTCAAGGATACGAGGACGTAGGTACGGATCTCGGAAGACTGCCTATTCTAACGCACTATCCGAAAGACGAGGGTCCCTACATCTCATCTGGCATTGCTGTGGCCAACGACAAGGAGTACGGCATCAACTTCTCCTATCATAGAGCTCATGTCCTGGGAAAAGATACGTTCGTCATGCGTATCCTTCAGAGACATCTGGACACGTACATTCAGCGCGGACTGAAGGAGTTCGCATTCTGCATCTCATCACCCATACAGGTGCTGGTAGGCGCAGCCATATCTGTGGACGCCGGGATCAGCGAAGCCGACATCGCGAACGCGCTGGAAGAGACGCCGCTCCTGCGGCTTGACGGACACTTGGTGCCACCGTCCGATATCGTGATCATAGCAGAACTGACCGGCGAACTGCACGACGAAGGTCCATTCCTCGATCTGACTGAAACCTTCGACATCATACGGAAGCAAAGAGTTGCCAAAGTGAAGAAGATCTACATGAGAAAGGGCGCGATGTATCACGCCCTGCTCCCAGGTGGACTCGAGCACAAGGTTCTGATGGGCATGCCTCGAGAACCCACAATCTACAGAGAAGTCGCAAAGGTCTGCGATGTCAAAGACGTGCTGATCACTCCGGGCGGATGTTCCTGGCTCCACGGAGTCGTGAGCATACGCAAGAAGAACCCCGATGATGGCCGCAAAGCCATTGAGGCTGCCTTCAAAGGCCACAAGTCAATGAAGCACGTCTTCATCGTTGATGATGACATAAACATCCATGACCCGAACGACATTGAATGGGCGATGGCGACACGTTTCCAAGCGGACAAGAACATGACCACGAAACGGGAGAAGGGGTCATCTCTCGACCCATCCTCGGACATGGACACACAGATGACGTGCAAGGCCGGGTTCGATCTCACCATACCTGAGGGTGGAAAGAAGGAGTTCAGGCGCCCGACTCTGCCAATGAAGCTCAACTTGGACGACTACCTTTCTAAGAAGTAGGTTGGAGCTGAAGCGAGCGATGCATCTGACGAATGCTGAGGAGCGGATCCGATCCGGCGAGAACGGTGAAGTCCTAGAACGCATGTTCCGTCTGCTCGTCCAACTCGGCGACATTTATGGCGCAGACAGAATGATTCCAGTCAGCTCTGCGCAGGTCGCCGGAGTATCCTACAAATCGATAGGAGATCCCGGCGTCGAATTCCTCGAGGACTATGCAGCTAAGGATGCCAAGGTCAAGATTGTCACTTTCCTGAACCCGGCAGGAATGGACATCGAAGATTGGCAGAAACTCAACGTCCCTCAGGGCTTTGCTGAGAAACAACTTCGCATCATGAGTGCGTTCAAGAAGATGGGCATAGTTGTCAGCGCGACATGCACACCGTACCTAGCGGGGAATCTTCCGAGATTCAGAGAGCACATCGCCTGGTCTGAATCCTCCGCAATCTCGTTCTCGAACTCAGTGATAGGAGCAAGAACGAACAGGGAGGGTGGACCATCAGCCCTCGCCGCCGCACTCTGCGGCGTGACACCGAACTATGGACTCCACTTGGACGAGAACAGAAAACCCCAGATACTTGTCGAAGTCAACGCCAAGCTGGAAGACAACGCGGACTTTGGAGCACTCGGCTACGTCGTCGGAAAACAGGCGAAGACCCGAATACCATACTTCAAGGGTATCAAGGATGCCGACACTGATCAGTTGAAAGCGCTCGGTGCGGCGATGGCGGCTTCAGGTGCCGTTGCACTCTATCATGCTGAGGATCTGACTCCTGAAGCTCACCTGATGGAAACCAAGGGCTTGGAGAAGCTGACTGTTAGTGACAAAGACGTCGAAGAGACCTTCTCGAAACTCTCGACCGGCAAGGAACCCGACATTGTGATTCTCGGCTGTCCTCACTCCTCACTCAAAGAGATAATGACAGTCGCACGAAAGCTGGAAGGGAAGAAGTTGAAGAAGCCTCTGTGGATCTGCACGTCCAGAATGGTGAAGGAAGCGGCCAACCGGATGGGCTTCACACAAACGATCGAAGCAGCCGGCGGCAAAGTTGTCGCTGACACATGTATGGTCGTCTCACCAATCGAAGACATGGGATACAAGACCACCGCTGTCAACTCCGGGAAGGCAGCGAACTATCTCCCTGGATTCTGTAAGCAGAACGTGATCTTCGGCAGACTCGACACCATACTCGAGAAGGTGACTGCGTAGAGATTCCGGGTGGTTGAGAATGGAAATCATGAAAGGAAGAACAATCAGTCCTGGCAAGGTCGAGGGCGAAAGCCTCGTCTCAAAGGAACCGATCGGATTCTACGGCGGAATCGACGCCAAGACAGGAATCTTCATCGAGAAAGGACACGAGCTCGAAGGCAAATCCGTCAAAGGAAAGATCCTCGTATTCCCCTGCGGGAAAGGCTCCACAGTAGGCTCCTACGTCATCTACGGACTCGCCAAGAACAACCAAGCACCGCTGGCAATCGTGAACAAGGAAACTGAAACAATAGTCGCCACAGGCGCCATATTGGCTGGCATACCATGTGTTGACCGAATTCCAGTCGAGAAGATCTCGACGGGCGACCGTCTTGCAGTTGACGCCACAGCTGGAACAGTATCCATAATCAAGAAAGGACAATAGGCCCTGACCAAGCTAGCTAGCATTTGGTGCAACCAGGAATCGAGATTCATGACAAGCGAGACAGTGGCGCGAAAAACAAGTCACATCACCACATCTCTTAACCAAGATGTCCAAGCACACGTGGCCACAGGTTTCGACGACATATTCTTGGTCCACAAGGCGCTGCCTGAACTTGACCGTGAAGAGATCAATGTTTCCTGTGAGTTCTTCGGCCACAAGATCAGCGCGCCGGTCCTGATAGAATCGATGACGGGCGGGACACCAATCGCCGCCAAGATCAATGCATCTCTCGGGAAGATAGCAGAGGAACTGCAGATCCCGATGGGCGTTGGGAGTCAACGAGCTGGAATCGACGATCCTAAGCTTGCGTACACGTTCAAAGCCGCAAGAGAGAACGCGCCATCAGTTCCGATTCTTGCGAACCTAGGTTGCCCACAGATTGTGAAAGAGGACGGAATCGGTAGAGCAAGGGCCGCTGTTGAGATGATCAACGCTGATGGGTTGCTCGTTCACCTCAACGCGCTTCAAGAGTCAGTTCAATTTGAAGGCCAAACTCGTTTCAAGGGAGCGCTCGGGAGGATTCGAGAACTTGCCTCCACGTTGAGTGTTCCGGTCTTGGTCAAGGAGACTGGCGCTGGTGTCTCCAGGGAGACTGCCATGTTAGTCGAGAAGGCTGGTGTGAAGGGTATTGATGTCGCGGGTCTCGGAGGAACGAGCTGGGCAGCAGTGGAGTATCACCGTGCCAAGGAGAGAAGACGCACTCGTCAGGCTCGTCTTGGGATGGCCTTCTGGGACTGGGGGATTCCAACTGCCGCAAGCATCGTGGAGGTCTCGAGATCAACAACTGTGAAGGTAATCGCTTCCGGAGGCGTGCGAAATGGACTTCACGTCGCCAAAGCGATAGCGCTCGGTGCACATTACGGAGGACTAGCGATGCCGCTTCTGAAATCGGTATCCAAGGGCGGCAAGGAAGCAAAAGAGAATCTCCTATCGGTCATCGAGGAGCTGCGAACGGCGATGTTCCTCACGGGCCACAGGAACCTCGAAGAACTCCACAGATGCCCAGTCGTCATCACCGGAAGGACTCGAGAATGGTTGGCAGCTAGGGGATTGCTGCCTTAGCCCAGCCGTGAGCACAACTCCGGCTCGGATACACGGTGCAGCAACGAGTTGCTATGCATACGCTTTCTTCGGCTACTCATGATGCCCATGATACAGGCTCCGATACTCACACTTCTCGCAGTGTAGTTGGTCGATCTTCGCGTTGAATAGCGCGCACCAATCCCACACATCCTCACCGATCCGCAGTTTGATCTGCTGGATGCACGGGAAGGTCTCTTTTGCCATGCTCTTCCGGCTATGCTAAGACTTCGGGATAAACCTAAGCCCCTGACTTGATATAGGCTGGGCAGGAATTAGCTCGCCTTCACGTCCTTGGAAGATGATTCCCTTGGCTTCTTCTGAGTTCGCAGGATTCTACAAGCTGACGCCGAAAGAGAGGCTCCGTTTCGTCGGTGAGTATGCTCACCTGGACAAAGCGGAATTGGAGCTTCTTGAGGCTTCGAGTGCGCTGAAGATCGAGACGGCCAACCGTATGATCGAGAACGTTGTCGGTGTCATGCCGGTGCCTCTGGGAATCGCGATGAATTTCCTGATCAACGGGAAGGATCGTTTGATCCCGATGGCTATCGAAGAACCCTCAGTTGTTGCCGGCGCAAGTCACGCCGCCAAGATGGCTCGCTCCAAAGGAGGGTTCCATACATCCAGCACACGGCCTGTCATGATCGGGCAGATCCAGGTAGTGGGCTGCGCTAACCCAGACGAGGCGAAGGAATCCGTTCTAGCATCCACAGAGGAGATTCTGCGGAAGGCGAACGACCAGGATCCAATCTTGGTCTCGAAAGGGGGAGGAG
>JBAVVE010000058.1:0-2555 GCA_049697135.1 Bathyarchaeia archaeon
GCCCACTACTATGTCGCATCCTATCTTGGCTCAAAGACCGGAAGCAAGGCAGAGAAACTCCGATCCTACGGTGGATACCTCGGGCGATGGGGAGCGCTCGCAGCTTTTGTGGCCGCTGCGTCTCCAATCCCCGATGACCCTATCGTGATTCCGCTGGGGATGGCCCAGTATTCTCCTGTGAAGTTCTTCATTGCATATCTGACGGGCAAGGCCTTGGTGTCCGTGGGAGGAGCGTACTTGGGCCGGCAGTCGGCCCTGAGTCTTCAGACGATCCTCCCCTCGAACGAGTATATCATAGTCACCGCGGTCGCATCGATACTGATCGCCTCAATACTCGTCAAGGCCGACCTCCCAGTTTGGATGTCGAAGCTGAAGAAACTGGTGAAGAGAGGCTGGCGATAAGTCAGCATTCGCTTAGGCAAGGCAAAAGCAAAAAGAGGTCATTGTGCTAGTCTCTGCTGATCTGCTTGTCAGCTGAGAACAGACTAAGGTTCCGAATCAGACGAGGCAACTTCGAGGTCGAGCTTGAAGGAGACGCTGAATACGTCAAAGAGAAGTTTGAGGAACTCATGGCCGAACAGCCAGCCTACTCCAGCACGGTACAGGAAGATGCTCGACCTACACCTGTGTTTGCAGAGTCCGCGGCCAGCGAGGACTTGGAAGGGATCCTCGAGACAGGACCTGACGGAAAGCCACACTTCACAATTCCATTCGACTCGCTAACAGCGAAAGAGGCTATATGCCTAGTGCTCTTCAAAGCGCAACCAACTCCCCTGGGCGACAAGGAGCTGAGCGAACTTCTCAATGCAAGCTGGAAGACCACGAAACCTCACGTGATAAGAGCACGAGCTAGCGAGTTGCGGAAAGAAGGGAAACTCATCACGGAGAAAGGACGATACTCGCTGTCCGGCGCCGGACTACAGTGGGTAAGGGCGGAGGTTATTTCCTCATTGAGAGGGGCCCGATCGATCCAGACCTGAGAGCTTCTTCGAAGCAGCAACGTCTGCCGGCTGATTGGTCGCAAGTCCTCTCAGCCAGACCAGTCTTCGTGCTCCTCTATCTGAGAGTCTGTAGGAGTACTCGCCACTTCTCCATTCCCTGTGCAGAAGTCCGTATCGGTGGTACCGCAGAAGGGCCATCCTGATGGCGCGAGGTGTGGCAGGAAGCCTCAGTTCTGACCGTGCACGCTCTATGACCCGGTTGCTGTCACACCAGCCCTCGGTAGTCAGTACCTGCAGGATTGCGGTCTTGAGCTCGTTGTACCTCAATGATCCTTCCTACAAGACCCAGTGAAGCGCCATCAATATGAGCTTTGCGTGTGAGGCTCAGTTATGCTCTCCATTCTTTCTGAGTGAAAGTGAATTGATGCTGAGTAACACCTCGCGGAATAATCGAATCATGTGGGATCGTTTTCGCCTGCGGGCATAGCTGAGCGGCCCGCTCTGCAATATGCAAGGTGTTACTCATCCCGAAGGGGCGATCGTAGAAGAGCTTTTAGAGTGCAAGATCATTATAGATGTGAAAGTAATCTACTGGAGCGATCTGCTGCAGTTCAGGTTGAGATCTCAGAGGCCAAGCAATTGAGCACGCAAACACATGTCGAAGTCACGATAAGATACCGCGACATCGAGAAGACAATCAAAGGCAGTCCAGACGAAGTCTTCAAAGCTGTCTTTCAGTTTCTGTCAGAAGCCATCCCGGCCCTCGATGTCATCTCAAGAATCACGCTCTCAGTCAACTTTGCAGATTTCCTCAAAGACGCTGCTGGGGTCCTCGCAGTCACCCCTGAAGGCGTAGTGGTGCTAACACCACCCGAGGCGTTGACAGATCGTGAATTGGTCTTGCTCTACCTTGTGCGGGCCAAGGTTGGCTTCGAAACCGGGAGATCAGAAAAGGAGACGCTTCTCGCATCTGACCTGATCTCCTTCACCGGCAAAGGCTCCGGAACAGTGGCCGGCAGGTTGAGCGAGTTGTCCGGCGAAGGGCTTGTCGAGAGAACCGGAAAAGGCGAATATCGCGTGACGACTTTCGGGCTGCATCGGTTCAGACAAGATGTGCTTCCAAAGCTCAAGGGTTGATGAGAAATGAGTGGAGAGAAGAATCTCACAGTAGAGCTGGAATTCGGTGAACTGAGGCACTCTGCCAGCGGAACTCCAGATCAAGTATTACAGGAGGTAATGGCGTTTGTCTCACGAGTCATCCCAGCATACGATGCTGCCTCAAGACTTCTATACACTCCAGAATATGGAAAGTTGATCGACTCACTTTCGAGGATCGTGAAGATTGCTCCTGACGGGCAGGTTCTTCTCCTGCGAGAAGACTTGCCAGCAGAGAAGGCGATCACCGCAGTTCTCCTCGGAGCACATGTCTCAAGCAAGTTCCAGAAGCGAGCAAGCGATGAACTGTACGCTGAAGAGATCGCTAGGTCCGTGGGAAAGGCACTCAAGACAGTGAGGAACACGATCGCCGAACTTCAGAAACAAGGCCTCATCGAACGAGCCGCACGTGGAACCTACCGGATCGCAACAGCATGCATCATGAAGATGGAACAGGAG
>JBAVVE010000059.1:0-2674 GCA_049697135.1 Bathyarchaeia archaeon
CGAGATCGTGAAGGTCGTTGGCTACTCAACAACCACTACCAGGGCGCTGAAGAGCATGGAAAGGCACGGCATAGTCAAGAGGGAAGTCCTCAACGAACCGTACAGACCTGTATCCTACGCGCTCACCGACAAGGGAAGAAAGCTGGTAACATTTCTCAAAGAACTTGAAAGCTTGTGAAGTCGCTCCGTCGTGGCTTACACCACAGAACAAGCGTGAGTTGTGTTCGCCATGAAGAGACCACTCCAATAGTCCGATGAGCCCAAACTAGCGTGAACGGCGATGGAGTCTGAGGAACTCCGCCCGATAGTGCTCCAAATCCTGAAGAATTTTCCAGCGGACACAAGCTTGCAGATCGTGACAGTAACAAATGCCGTTGAGGATTTCGGTGCCGAGAAGGGCATCTATCCAGAGCACACAGGGACCATCAGTCTTGGAACAGGTAGAGAGATACTAATGCCCATGAAGAGTCGCACGCCAAGAGAGGCCGAGGCCGCGACAACGCTAGCCGCCTAGAATGGACGAAGACATTACATCGGCTCCTAGAGACATATGATGATCGAAACTTGAAGCCGAGAACAGTTGCAAGCGTAGTAGGAGAGATGCGGTCAAAGGAAGGGTTTCGCATCATCTTCGAGAGAGTATCAAAAGACGTTGAGAGAGACGCCAGTCATAGACATCAAACCTATTCTCATATTGAAGAATCGCGGAGACTTCAGGAACTACCAACGCCATCTCGGTAGCAAAAGAGGACACTTGGTCGCACCATCAGAAGCACAGACCGGAGGAAGAATCCCTCAGGCCCCCTCTTATCCAATCTACCATGCTGAAGTGCATCATTCGGAGGGACTGTATGTTGCATACTATCGAAAGGAAAGCAGGGCTCCTGAGGAGAGGAACGCAGTGGGATTCAGGAAGAAGAACTTGGCAGTCATCAGGTCTCCCACCGGAGAGGACCCACCTTGGAATACCTTCTAGCTTGACGCGCGCGCTACTCGTGTGCGCAAAAACTTTCTAGATTATTCTCGTTACGCGGGCTGCGAGTAGGCCCAATGCTAGGGTTGCCATACAGATGAACAGAGACGACCATTGGGACCAACCCAAGGCAGCCGCAAGCTGACCCACTTGCGTAGACCCAAACAACACGGCCAATGCAACTACAAGTCGGTTTAGGCGCACATCGTATTGTGTTCTAAGCCTACCTTCAAGTAGTTTGAACTTTTCTTGGACGACGGCATAGATCTTGTCGATATTCATAATCCGTTGTCCGAATTCAACCCATTCTTGCGCGGTCTTGTGTGGCCAAATTCTCACGTTCTGGTATTCCTCAAGGCCTTCAGTCAGAGATTGCTTGAGGTTTGTCAGACCAAGGATGGAGCGAGGCGGTCCGACACTAAGCACATAGTCGTAGGTTCTGAGCATAATCTCCTGCAGCTTAAGAACTTCGACTATGTTCACCACATCCAAATTCACTCCTCTATACTCCAACTCCAATTGCTGGTCCGAATCTTTCGGCTGCTTTAGTGCTTTGATTTCGAGAAACCTCTCGGTCACACTTGGCGCTGTCATCAACAACGATGCCCCGTAGCCAATGTAAACAGCCCAATCTGATCTCCATGCTAGGTTTTCGCGTAGAGCATAGTCGACCCATTTTTGACCTACCCAATCCCAATATTTCTCCTTCGTCAAGATTCCGTGCAACTCGAATTTGTGATCATTTACAAACTTCTCGAGGGCGCTGCCTCCGATATTCCTGATTGATATGAGAGGGTATCTACCTATTGGATAGTATCTAAGCTTCTTTTCCAATTCTTCAATGGACGAAATGTCGCCGATGAGTCCTTTGGTCACGATGCAGAATGCGTAAATATTGCTAAGCGTTTCTATGTTGGTCACAATAGAGAGCGACTGTGACGACTCGTGTCGGTCACTCGTAAGGATCTTGCGCATTGACAGCGACACCTTGGCATATTCTTCTGCAAGGCCTCTCCAAATTATTGTACGTAAGCTCGTGGCTTCCGACTGCTCTAGACTCATCAAGTCGTTCAAGTCAAGTGTGCTCTGTCTGATAGACAACCAAAAACTCATGATCGCAAATCCTGTTCTGTGAATGAGTACGTATGCCTCGCCATGTATCGGTGCTCGGATTTTTGATTGAAGCTCTGAAAAGGTTGCCTCGAATCCCCTAAGCTTGAGTCGAACATAAGGATGACTTCTTCTGTACTCCTCAGAAAACAGAGTCAAGTCCACCGATCCCATTATCTCAAGCATCTCCATATCCGCAACATCGTCCCAGTTGAGGCCAGTAGAATCTCCATCCTCATGTGCCGTCTCCACTAATGTGACGATCTGGGGTCGTCCTGTTTCGTCAAATCTAAGCATCTTTGAAACAAGCCCCGTTCGCGACAGACGGCGCGCTACCCGTTCCGGGTCGCACGGTCTACTCAAGTCGAACGAAAATATCCATACTAGGTCTAAATCCGGCACACCAAGGTTCATGAGGTCTATTGATGAACCTTGACTTAAAAAGCGGGCCCGCTTGGACTTTTCGAAAAAGATGGATGGTCACTTGGTACAGGCGTCTAGATTTGAACCATTGATTCGTGTGTGTGCCCTTGGTGCACGGCGATCTCCATGACGCTAGTAATAGGCCTGAAGTGGGCGACTGAGCATGGT
>JBAVVE010000060.1:0-6639 GCA_049697135.1 Bathyarchaeia archaeon
GTGGGATCCTGGCGTCAGGGCAGAAGCAGGTATGGAGAGACTTCGCAGAATACTTCTTTGTACAAGCTACTTGTTTCTCAACGAGATTGAGGTTGAATACATGACGGGGGTCAAGGAGCCCACCGAAGCCGCGAGACACCTGTCAGCGATCAACCCGCATCTGACTGCGATCCTGAAATCCGGCAAAGAGGGATGCACGATGTTCGGATCCGAATCAACGATTCGAATTCCAGGGATCGATCTCGCGAAATGGGGGCTGAGGGTCGTCAACACCGTGGGCTGTGGCGACGCCTTCCTCGGAGCCTTCTCAGCTGCTAAGGCAATGAAACGCAGTGACGAGGAAGCCCTACAGTGGGCAAACTGGGCGGGTGCCTTGAAAGCTACCAAGACTGAGACGAGAGGCAGCCCCACGAGGTCTGAACTTGAGAAGTGGGTTTCGCGAGCTAACACCTTCGAGGAACACTAGCATGTGTCCGTCTGACGGCCAATTCCTGACATCCCAGGGCCCGACGAGCTTTGCATCGGAGTGTCTTCTGCAGGAAGAAGATCGTGGAGACTCGGGCGGGATTTGATCCCGGGATCTATGCGGCCGAGAGAGGAAACCGTCCCATGACGCTTTCACTCTCCTCTTGACCCTATTTGCTAATCGAGACAAAGGTCCCCGAGGAGAGAACTTGGGAAGGAAGTTCCAAGGTTGGGGACCGTGTTGCCACACTCGCTGACAACTAGGACCAGAACCTATGCAACGGTGTTGGAGCTCAGGAGTTTCGGATGGGGCTACAAGAGGACTGCCAGACTCGTAGGCCTGCCGCGTTCCACGGTTCACAGTTGGATCAGAGGGAAGCATTCACCGTTCGGAAGCTGCAGTGCGCCGAACCTTGAACCTTCTGCCCTTCTTAGTTACATTGTAGGAGCATTTCTCGGTGATGGTGGCCTAATCAGGAGCGCGCAGCATCATTACGAGCTGCGTTTCAGAGTCAGAGATCGCGGATTCGCCGAGCGCTTCTCCGACTGCCTGAGTGCGATCCTTGGCAAATCAAAGAAGCCTCGTTAGGATGAAAGCGGATTCTTTCTTGTCAGAGTCTGGAGCCGATTGCTCTTTGAATTTCTGTCAAGCTGGGATTCGTTTCGCGAAACCGCACGGCGATATCCCCGAGAATTCATTGGGGGATTTGCGGATGCTGAGGGGTCGCCCGCAGTCTCAATTGGCCGATCTCGACGAGTGCTTGGGGTCTACGTCGTTATGGCAAACACTAACAGAGTGCTGTTGAACCTCGTTAGGACTCTACTGAGGGCCAACTTTGCAATAGGGTCAAACATATTCCTTGAAAGAAAGCGTCACAGGATGTGGAGCAAGCTCCCATGTTACCATCTCACGATAGGACGACGCGAAGATCAGGGACAATTTGCAGGCACCATAGGTTTCGGCATACAAAGGAAACAGGAGAAGTTGCTGGTGGCCCTTTGTTTGTTGGATACCCACGGTCCGTCGGACGCAGTATCTGAGTGGCATAAGCTCTACGAGAAACGAGGTCGAATATGGGTCAAGACGAACCTTGGGAGGAGCATTGTGGAGCCCCGGCCGAGGTTTGAACTCGGGACCCTTGCCTGTTCAGGCGTTGTTACCAAGGCAATGCTCTCGGTTGCGAAGCATCTACCAGGCTGAGCCACCGGGGCTACGATGGTTCAGGTCGGAACTATCTTCTAATAAAGTTTCGAGCACGATGGAAGATGCACTTACGGCGACATTTTCCTAGAAGGCCATAGTTCAGAAATGACAGGAATGTGCGTGTGTGAAGCAGGTTCTGGAGTCGATTAGTCAAGCCCGGGTTTGTCTATTAGCCGCTCACCATTTGTTTTTACTAAATGTTTAAGACTACTCCACCATGATGGATTGTCCAACGAATGTAAGGAGGAAGAATGAATATTGGTTAAGCGATGTCCATCATGCGGATACAACAACAGAGATGACGCCGTTTTCTGTTCGAGCTGTGGCGGTTCACTAGCGGCTCCGGGAGCACTAATGATGAAACCAGTGCCGTCCGTTCGCGTAGTGACTCCAGTGACTCCAGGCGCTCCGATGAGAGTTCCACCTCCAGGAATGTGCTTCTATCACCCGAGCCTTCCCGCGGTCTACATATGCAACCGCTGTGGTCGAGCAATCTGTCGTGACGACTCAAAGTCCTACATGGATCTAGTGCTCTGCGTACAATGCTACGCTGGAATCGTTCCACCGATGGCTATGGCACCGCCAGCCCCAACCGCACAGGCATACGGACCTCCAGCAGGACCAGGACCTGGCTTTGCACCGTTTCCTGGACCGATGTTCGGTCCTGTGGGAGCGCCAATGATGCCGGGCGGCCCTGCAAGGTCGCTTTGGGGCTTCATCATCGCTATGGTTTCAGGTATCGTGGTACTACTGAATGCAGGCTTGCTTTTGGCATGGCAGTTCTATGGCGGCTCATTTCTCTGGGCGAACATCTTCTTCTGGATCTGCAAGATCGACGGGTACGCGTGTCCACTGCCTAGTGGTTCCACTGCTACCGGTAACATCACATTTGTCCTCGGGGTAGTCATTGGGCTGATCCTGATCGTCGGCTCGATCCTGATGATCTTGGGCTATGGCACAATCGGCAGCGTTGTCGTCTTCCCGATGGCTGTCTTCAGCCTGATAATCGGGGGCGGCTTCATAGCGGGCTTCGTACTCGGAATAGTCGGCGGCATACTCGGCATGATAGGGCGATAGTCCTTAAATCCCCCCAAGTTTTTCTTTAACTTACCATCTGCGTGGTGTGTCTTCCGTGTCGTACGTCGCGATCTCCGGCCAGGTGATCGATAAGGTAGTTAGGGAGGCGAGAGAGCACCCAGACGAGCAGGTGGTTGGAGTACTCCTCGGCGGACAGTCCGGCAACGCCATTGTGATTGAAGACGCTGCCACAGGCGCCGCTGAATCAAACTCCACTCACGCGACTCTGACCGGGGATTCGATCGCAAAGATCGCAGATGACATAATCAATAAGAGAATAGGAGGTAGTATCGTAGGTTGGTATCATTCTCATGTTCGCGGAGGCGTCTTCATGTCCGAAACGGATGTGGAGACTCAACTCAAACTTCAACAGTTTTCTCCCATGGTGACTGCAATGGTGATTGACACGCAGACTGGAAAATCAGGATTCTTCAGAGCCGACGCCAAGACAAAAGGGTCCGTGCTGATTCCTCCACAGAACGTCAGGACTGAAGTCGTGCAGCCCGCCGAAGTGACGCTGCCTGCTCCTACTCCTCCCCCGGTCAGCCGGGCATACTATCCGCAAGCTCCGCCGGCCGTGGGGCCCTCACCGATATCGATCCGCACAATACTGCTAGTGGTACTATTCATCACCTTGGCAGTGACTGCAGGCATGGTAGCACTCATATACTACCGAGGTGATGGCGGAGGAACCTCTTGTGGGAACCTCGCTGTAAAGCACAATTCGCCACGGCCACCATTCACGATCGCACATCCGATAACGTTCGACGCAAACGTCACTGGTAGCAACCTTAGCAACGTCACGCTATCATACAGAATCATCGAACAAGATCCGACGGGAAAGGGGTATATGGTCGGAGACTTGAGGCAGTTCCCAATGCTTCTCAGAGCTGCCGGCAAAGATACCTACTCGTACACGTTGCCCGGATCTGAAATCTCAGGACTCTTCATCAACTACTACATCACAGCGTTCGACACAAACGGGAACACTGCTCGCAGCGACGTCTACACCCTCTCCGTAGGAGACTTCAAGTGGCACTATGACCGAACTGACGAAGTCGTTGTCACTCGAACAATTGCCAGGACAGTTGCGATTGACATCGATCCAATCAATGCGTTTGCTAGGGCAGTCACGATCAGGATTGTCGGCCCAGTTCCGCTGGGAGTACTGATAACACCCGTCAGCAGTCAAGTTGTGCCACCTGCTCCGGCGCAGCTCCGGATCACAACCGCTGACAATGCCCAACTAGTTTCCGGAGCAGAAGTCGAGATTGGCGCCGTGTACATTCCACCTGGAGGGGGGGCGATACAGATCATACGCTCATCAATGCTCATCCTAACCGTTACAGACTTCGCGCTGGATGTCTTTTCGCCGCCTGTCCCGGAGGTCCATCCCGACAAGGAAATCACTTACACCGTGAAATTGAAGATCTATGACGGTTTCACAGTTCCAGATGCGTTCCAGATCAAGGTGGACGGACTGCCCGACAAGGCAACCTGGAGACTTGTACTGAGCGACTACAGAATAGACAAGGGCGAGATGGCTGATATCACTTACGATCTGGTCGTGAAGGTTGCCACCGGGACCAAAGCGCAACTCTACCTGTTCAAAGTGACTTTCATTGCATCTACATCGGGCGGCACGATCATTCACTACGTCAGTAATATCCAGCTGAAGGTCGACTAATGGCGGGCGCAGATCAGAGACCACTTCTCGGAGGTGAGAGAAGAACTTGAAGCTCTTCGTTCAGGCACCGATCGGACCACAAACCGGTCTAGCGGAGATTGACGTCATTCCAGACCACACAATCGGAGAGATCAAGCAGCAGGTCTGCACCTCCTTTGGAGTTGACTCTGCAACGGTTGCGCTAATGTACGGTGGCATCATATTGGACGAGTCCAGCACGGTCAGCAGGGCCGGTATCCCAGAGAACGCTCAACTGGCACTCATGCCTTACAACATCATCGGTGGCAACGGAAGGTGAACATTCCGCTTCTCTACAAGGAGAAGACCTTCACAAACCATCAATTCCCAACCGTCACAGCGCTGAATGACCCGCCCACACTATACGAAGGAATGCTTAGGTGCGAGAAGGGCGAGGTCAAGACACTTGCCGAGAAGACAGTCTGGCCGTTCACCGAGTACGCAGACTGGAACAGATTCAGGCTTGAGCTTTCTGACGAGTACCCTCTGAAACCTCCGAGGGCAATGTGGCTCACGGACATATCCCATCCGAACATAGTGCCAAAGATCATGAATGCGGTCTGCGTTTCGATCCTCGGCGAGAACTGGCGCCCTGACCTCAAACTGGTTTCGGTCGTCAATGCACTCTATTATCTTCTATCTGATCCTAATCCTGACAATGTATTTGACCATCCGAGCTGCCTGAAGGCTGCAAGTGTATGCAGGCAACATGGTTTCCCGAAGATGACGAAACGGAAGGCAACTGGACAGCAGAGCGACGTGCTCCGGTTCAACATCGTACCAATTCCACAGGCACCTAGGCAGTCGGCACCGCCGGGAGATGTGATACGTTTCCGAATCCCTGAGAGGGAGCGAAAGGAACGCTAGTTGAAAGTAAAGCTCTCGATGCCATCGGTTCGAGACATCGCGCTTAACGTCTCTGCGACTGCAACCATCAGACTTGTGAAGAAGAAAGCATGCGAGCAGTTGGGAATAGAGCCTGAGCTCACTAGCATCCTTCACAACGGGGTACGTATTGATGACAACCGCATGGTAGGCAAAGTCAAACTGGGGCAGAAGCCCCTGATAGTCGACTACCTCTGGGCACGTCACTTGATCCTGTGGGGGCAGGAAGGCCAGAAACGACTCAGAGAATCGAGCGTGCTGATAGCCGGCGCCGGAGCAATCGGCAATGAAGTCGCAAAGAACCTTGCAATGCTCGGCGTCAAACGTCTTCTCATAATTGACAACGATGTTGTTGAACTCTCGAACACGAGCCGAATGATCTTCTTCGAACGCAAGAACCAGGGCTCCAACAAGGCTGAGGTGCTGGCGCGAAACATCGCCTCCAAGTTCCCATATGTGGAGACAGTGGCGTGGACGGGTGCACTAGAAGATCTGCCGCTCAAACATCTCTTGAGCGTAGATGTAATCGTCTGTGGCCTAGACAACGTACTTTCCAGGATATACCTCGCCCAGATCTCAAGGAGATACTCGCTCCCGATGGTTGACGGTGGCATCGTTGGATATCAGGGACGCGTTCAGGTGTACGTACCCCCTGATATGCCCTGTCCCCTCTGCGCCTTTCCTTCGAGAGACTATGGGCGGATCGCAGGCCTAAGGAACCCCTGCGATGGACCGGCGGAGGAAATCAAGGTCCCATCCTTGCCCACGACGATCTCTCTCGTCTCGTCGATCCAATCACAAGAAGCGATCAAGCTCATCATTGGATACCCCAAGTACCTCAAAGCAGGTACATGGCCGAAACCCACTGGGGAGCCGCTGAAAGCAATTCTCATGATAGACTTGCGATACAATCGCTACAGTCTCATGGAGGTTAAGCGAAACAAGAACTGCATCGTATGCGGAGATAGCGGAATAGTGGAGAAGCCAGTCCCCATACTGACTATCCCAGTAGCGCACCTTGGCGACTCAACATCTCAATTACATCACACAGTCGCGAAGGAGATGAAACTCACCGATCAGCAAGTAATGCTATTCTCCCAGAAAGGCAACAAGACTATCAAGATCGACAAAGGACATTCACTGAGAAAGCTGGGACTCGGTGCACAAGACATCCTGACGGTCGTTGCACAGGACGGGCCTAATTACAGAGAAGCAATCGTTAGACTTTCGAGAACCTAGCGCCCAGCATAGCCATGGTATGAACCGTCTGGTGCGACCGGAGCCAATGGAGCAACCGTTATTA
>JBAVVE010000061.1:0-40011 GCA_049697135.1 Bathyarchaeia archaeon
GCTAAAGTGAAGTGGATGGGATATGCCTACGCAGACAACGATGCCACATGGATTCTCAAGAAAGAGAGACGCTGCACGAAGTGTGGCGACCTGTTCCCGAAAGCATCTTCAGTCGCCAAGTTTCTAAGCCATATCCAAGGCTGCAAGGACTCGGTTGCCATTCCCGTTCAAGAGGCTGCGTGAGATGGGAAGGAAACGAGTGCTGACGACGCGGGAGAAGCAATTCAATAGGACAAGAATATTGTTCGGCATGATCACGCTTGCCGTGATCGCTGGTCTGGTGGTTGCGCTTGTCTGGACTGCAGACGCTCCAAATAGGGCATGTCAAGCAGGATTACAGGTGCATGTTCTCCGGTTTCGCGTTGTGAATCATTACGATCAAGCGATCAGAGTAGACTGGAATTATTCGGTGCCAGGTGTTTGGGCGGAACAATATGATGTGGCCGCGAATACTGGCATGTTCATCTACACAACAGCAAAGTTCGATCCTTCTCACTTGAATTTACTTGTGACTGTGCGAGCGCATAACACGACGACATCGAACTATCCGTGGCTTCCAGACAAGCCTCACACATTCTCTCTCACTGACCTGTCACTTGTGAATGATGATGGTTACTATGCTTGGCTAAGACAGGCACCAGAAGCTACGGCGCTGCGATTCGAATGCATCAGCGCACAGGTGTATGAAGGTCCAACCATCATCTTCGGGTAAAACACGTGAGGTACTTGAATGGCACATGAAAATGGTGACGTGCCCGATGAACCAGTCTATACTTGCCCAACAACTGGGTACAAGTGGTGGACCAAGGAGGAGCACGACGAGCGATGCCCATGTGAAGGTCTGGGAAGACCGATACAATGAGTTAATGAATCGTCTATGAGGAGGGAGGTGACTAAAACTGTGTGAACATCCAAGCGATGAGGAAACGATAGCAATCTATCCAGTAGAAGGAGCTGTTAAGGACGGCCCTGATGAAGTATTCATTATCACGCGGGACTTTGCGAACGACAACTGTGATGGTTGTATCGAGTTCAGAAGAGAACATGGACCCAAACCGATCTACTATACGAGCCTTAATTACAGAGATGTTGCGGAAGACTTCAAGGCCAAGCGAGTTCATGTGGGAAGATCCGTCACGCAACAGGAAGCGAAGGAGTACCTAGATCGTTTGATGATAGGGCAAGCTGAACTCTTGAAGTTCAAGCAAATATTGGAGCCAAAGGCGATTCAATAAGCATGGCCAGAGAATCTTCCGACTTCAGTCGCGGAGAGTGTCAATCGTTCTACGGCACTGATTTGTTCTGGTCCTCATCCTCATCTCGTTTGAAGATGCCCTCATAGTCTTTCTGGAGATCTGCTTTGTCCAAGTCTATGTAACCGATTGTGACGGATATTGATTTCTTCGTGTGCCTAGCAAGGCGGCGTGTCTTTTCGAGGTCTTTTAGTCTTCTGTAGGTTTGGGTGATGAAGGCTGCTCGTAGTCTATGTGGGCCCATCTTATCCGCATTCGGTATGGGTGGACAGTTGCATGTGGCTTTTGGATCGTAGCGGAGTTCTCTCTCGCCCTTATCGTTGAGTATGATGCTGTAGACTGGGCAGGGGATCTGATGGAGTCTCGCCTTCAATGCTACTTCTTTGACGATGCGTTGGAGCTCTCTAGTGGAGCCTTCCGGGGTGCTGATTGGAAACAATCGGTCTTCTTTAGGGACCTTGTTGACTTCAGTGTAGTCTCTCAAGTAGGCAAGTGTGTCCGGGTCGATCGGCTGGTCTTCCGGGGGATGTCTGCCGCTTGCCCAACCTTTTCCGTGGATCATGATGCGTTTTCCGGAGTAGTCTATATCACAGGGCCGGAGTCCGGGAAGGGGTTTTCGAGGATGATCCGGAGGGATTCCGGACTTTCTCCACTCTTGACATGCCTTATGTTTGCAGCCTTTCGGAGCTTTTCCGGAGTTTGTCGGAGTTGTCCCGGAGCGTTTCGATCTGCAAGCGTGGCACCGGCAGTAGGCGAGCGAAGGCGGTTGGCATACGAGCTCTGCTTCCCGGATTCCGGTGCGGATGATTATGCGGAGCATGAGGTAGACTCTAATGGCAAACTCGTAGAATGCTGTCCGGAGGAGCGCATCGAGGACCACATCGCCAGGAGCTCCTTTCCAGCGCTGGCCTCTCTTTCCTTTCCTTCCCTTCTTGGGGGATCCAGTTGGAGGCGCAGGCGGTGGTGGAGGCGCGATCGAGAGTTGCGGATAATTCTTGGCCAGTTCGTCTAGGCCGGAGGTTGAGTTGTTCATGAAGAGAAAATTACTTGTCGTAATATTCGGAGCGCAAGCTCAGTCCGGAGATGTGACGCTTTCTGAATAGTCCATCGTGGACGGATTGAACGGACAGAATCGGATTCTGCTGGTGCAATCGGAGTAATCCGACACTGGTTCCTGCCAAGAGACCTGTTGAGCCTGACCCCTTGACCTAGTAGTTGAGGAATCGGCCTCGAACTTTTTAAAAAAATCGAGACGGGAGGCCTATGCTTCAGCTTGTCGTAAAATTGAGATATTACGACAGTTACCCATAGCGGCTAATTCTGGCTTCTTTCAGGTTCCCGGGGCGCAGTTTGAGGCAGGTTCGAGGTCGGTCGAGCCGCCGATTTCCCCTCCATCTGTAACGGATGGCATTGATGGATCCGCCTGTTTTACGCGTACAATATATGGCTTCATACACGTGGGTGGGATGTTAACACATTGGTACGTTTACATTTTCATATTATACCAGTGGAGCATCTGAACGATGGGTTTTGAGAGCGATGTTCAGACGAGGAAGTTCCAAGCAGTCATATCTCATGTTCACAGAGGATCAAAGGAATCATCACTCGACTCTCTGCATCTCACAGAAGGAAAGAAATGGAGTGGGCGATCGCTGGGTCGAGCTTGGGTCAGATGGCCTCACCACTTCAAGGCAGGCGACCTAGTGGAGATTGAGTGGAAGATCAGCAAACTCAATGGCTCCCTGAAGCCAATGTTCCCCTATGATTCGCTTTGGAACCTTCTCTTCATGGTCCTATTCTTGCTGGGGGTATCTTGGGTTGCCGGGGTTATTGCTTCCACTCTGTACTTCTCGACGGAAGGTGTCCAATGGGTTGCCATTTCCTCAGGACCGCCTCATATCAGTTGGATCGGTCTCATCGTGCTCATCGTAGTCTTCATTGTGCTGTGGCATCCGTTGGTCGACTACCTAGAGCGACAAGGCAGATGGGGAATATGGGCGGCGGAGCAGTTTCCCCCGCCGCTTGAGACCCCCAAGGTGTGATCACGATGGATTGGCGCAAAGTATTCTCTTTGCAGACGTGGTCTCAGGATCGTGAAATCATCAAGGCTCGTCAAGTAGGCTGCCGGAAGGCAATTATTGTACCGACATCAATTCGTCCGTTCAGAATGAATGGGCAAATGCGTGATGCACTCTGCGAATCATGCCGACCCAAAGCCGCAGAATACATTCTCACATACGACGATGCAGCAGAGCGAAGAGATGTACGCATCTTCCTGATCGGAATCTCCATTATCGCTCTACTGATCGTAGGCATGGTAGCCGGAGCGTATTTCGTCAGCTCACGCACGGCAGTGAAGACAGTCCAAGCTTTGCCGCTTGGGTATCCTGTCAAACTGCACATGCTCTACATCAATGAGGTTGAGATTCCAGTCAAGAACTGTGCCGCTTACTATCCCAATGCAACTGGCACGTGTGATTATCTGAAGATGATAGATCCTTCTGCTGAGTCATTTGCGGCTCGAACATTGCTCGGCTTCAACGCAAATGTCACCGACAAGACTTACTACACGAGCATCAAGGTCTATGACGACCGGAATATCATGATCGGTCAATTCGTGTGGGATCCCTTCACTACGCCCTCTACGATGACGATTCCTGCGACTACAACTTCAACGGAGACGACTAGCACAAGCTACATGACTACGACTACAATCTCGACCACGATCTCGACGACTACAACGATGACGGGTGGCTACTACCCATCCTGTCGAGGAGCATCACAAGTTGATTGGAGCTTGCCCTTGTATCCAACGAGCAACTCGGTCTTCGTGCATCTCCAGAGGCCGCTCGCATACGATGAATGGATCTGGGTCCGAGTGTACTACGGCAACGCGCTCATTGGTGAATGGAGCAGCTCAGTAGCATAGCGATCATCTCCGACAACATACGCCTTGGAGGAATGTGTCTAGCATGGTGCGCACAATATCACAGTATTACTGTGAGAAGCCTAAGTGCCACGCGCCTCCATTCGATAATGAGAAAGAAGCACTTGAGCATGAGGCGCAAGAGCATTGTGCATTGTGCGGATACGTTATGGCAGATCATCCAATGACGATGTATGAAGAGAACTCAAACGCAATTCGATGGCGATGCGACGGCAAAGAAATCGACCACGACCCTGAGCATGAAGGCGCAAGGCTACTTGCAAAGCATAGAGCAGAAGGAGCAAGTGTGGAGATCCCTTGAGCACACAGGTGGACACGTCACCAGTCGGAGATGCAGGCCTAACCCCAGTGAAGGATGAGATTGTTCGTCCGGATCCGCATTTCTCCAGGGACACTTATGAGAAGGCTCTCATTCGCGTGAAAGCGCTGAAGTTGAGAAGCTTCAATGAGTATGTTAACCAGCTTGTCATTGCGGATGTGACGCATCAGGCTGCCGAGAGTATTCGTGTCGAAGAACGCATGAATCAGGATGTTGTGAAGATTCGGCGGCGCAAGGACCAGCTAGGCAAAGTGATCAACAGTTGTCTGGTCACGATGGATCCTGGCATATCGAAGGAAGTGTTGAGGGAGCAGCGTGGTGAGGTCCTTGAGGTCTTTCGTGGGCTCTATTTCTCGAAGGAAGTTGATGGAACAGTTCAGCCTTACAATATCCTAGAGGTTCTTCCGAAGCTGCGTGCGAGGGTTGAGGAGAGGAAAGACCCGGAGTTGCTTCAGCGGCTTGACGCTTTCGTGGACTTCCTACGTGCCCAGGACAGTCTGTGGCGACTCAAGCAGGACACGATTGCAGTTCGCTTCACGCACTTGGAGCCGGAAGCTGTGAAATCTGCTGTCGATCAATTCACTGAGGGAACACCGTTGCCACCGCCGAAGGTGACTATTCGAACCGTACATGAACCGGCAGAAGACATGCCGAGCTTGGAACCGGATCCTGAGGAGCCTCTTGCCTTTCTCTACAAGGCACCACCTGTCTCGAAAGATCGGTGGTGGGAAAAAGCTGAGAAGAAGTCAGGGAGTTAGGCCTTGGAGAAGAGAAAGGGAATCGCGCTTCTGATGCTTGGAGTGTTGCTGGGTTCTCTAGGAGCGACAGTAGTTTGGAACAATGTATGTCCGAATAGGCTCTGCCGCTATGTAATTCATCAACCAATGAATTTGGCTCTTCTAGGAGCTAACGAACATTATCCAGCGTGGATACGGGTTACGGGATATGCTCCTTTGGAGTCTCCAATTTGGAAAGAAGTGTCGGGCAAGCTGACCGATACAGGATGGTGGGAGAGTCTTGATCACACATGGTCTTGGGACGGAAGATACGGCATAGTAGACGGCGAAATCTACGCGACTGATTACTACATCTCAATTCAAGCTCCCGATCATTGTACAAAGTACATCATGTGGTCTCTTCCAACGAACGGAACCGAAATAGTTGTGACTTTGGAATGGGGCTGCCTACCCATTTGAGCAAGTCGCTGTCGTTGTTGAAAGGAGCTGAGAAGAAGCAATGATGCCGCTTCTTCTGGTGTCGTTCTTGTTCTTGTCTTCTTTGAACATGACATGGTTGCCGTTCGTGTTCATTACTGAGGTCTCTCCCGAGTCTCCGATGATCTTTGACATGGTGACGGTGACTTGGCTTGTGCAGACTGATGTTTCAGTGCCCATAACGGTGGCTCAGTGGGATTTCGGAGACGGCACTGGGGGCGTAGACGCTCAGCAGAACATGACGGGCACGTTCTACATAACGCGGGCGCATGTCTACGCGGTGCCTGGCGACTATTATGTGCGTGTAGGTGTGGTGGATGCTTTGAATCGGACTGCTCAAGATGTTATAGCGGTCACGGTTCAGCCTCGTGCAACAGTAATCACTTTCAATGTGAATCCGGTGAATGTGAACTCCAGCTATGACGAGCACTTCACATTTGAGGCGAGTCTTGCGACGGATCAAGGAGTCACGCTGGTCGGTCAGCCGGTCGCTTTCTGGTACTCTCCCGTGCCTGTGAATCAAACAGCCGATGATATCAAGTGGTACTCGGCTGGAGGAGGACTAACGAGCAACGGTGGACGCATCATGACTTTATGGGTTGCACCCTTCGACGGACAATACATATTCAAAGCTACATTCGATGGCGGCGAACTCTATGCTCCAACCGAAACAATCTACACCATGATTTGTCAAGTCACACCTGAGTTTGCGATGCCATCAGTAGTGCTGATCATCGGGTTTCTCTCAATCGTCTTTTGCAAGAGAATAGGGCACCGACCGTCGGCCAGCATACACCTGTAAGTTTGGCTAGAAGCCGTAAGGCTTATGGGTAAGTGGTGTGGACTACTGCCCAAGGGAAAGTACATGACAGACGGAGTAATCGTCAAGATATTGGACTATCTACGGAAGTCTGCGCCGAAGGACTTGAGCATCGAGGAGCTCGCCCAGGCGACCGGAATCCACCGCAACACCGTCTCGAAGTATGTCTATGCGCTTGAGAGAGAGGGTAAGATCATGACGGTCCGCACAGTTGGCAATGCCAAGATGTACGTTCGACTTGGGCGGAGTGCGGCTCATACTTTAGAACCGAAGAGATTGATCTGAACAAGAAAGAACCCAAGGGCAATCAATGGAAACGCTTCTATTGGGTGCCTCCAGAAACAGAAAACGCAACTATCGTGGAAGAATGAACTCGTGGTCGTATGCCGAGTTGCAGCGGCAGATTGAGTACAAGGAAGGCCAAATGGTTAGGTTTGCCAGTCACTACCGTGCCTTCGCGTGGGACAAGTAGCAAGTGTTCGATATGTGACCACAAAATGAAGGTCGAAGAGAACCGAACGCTACACTGCCCCTCATGCGGGTACATGGTAGATCGTGATGTGAACGCCGCCAAGAACATCTTGGAGGCGGGAAGGCTGAGGTTCGGCCTAGTCGAGCGTGCAGGTGAAGCGATGAAACTGTCTTGTTCAAACGAGCAAGTCGATGCACGCCAGTTACCGAAAGCGGGGCTACCCCTCACTTAAGTTAACAGAACCATCGTAGGCGGATCTGCGGCAAGGATGGAGGAAGCGTCCTACCAAACACGAGAGCAAGTAATCTGTTTTGGAGGACAGTTCCAGATCGTGTGATTCATTTTCTCTACTGAGGATGACTAGCTAGTGTCAACTGATCGCAGGAGGATCTACGGGGGCAAAGGCAAGTCTTCGGGCGCGTCGATTGAGTTCTTCAATGTCAGAAGAAGGGAGAAGGTTTCGATTCCTGAATCTGATGTGGAGATAATCAAGAAGAAGGGCCTACTAATGTACGCTGCCACGGATCCGCAAGACGGCATGAAGTTGAGGAAGATCAAGGGGCGAGCGTAGCAGCTTGCCTAAGTCGATCGTTGCCGCGCTAATCGGCTGGGTCTACATGCTCGTCGGGGCTTTCAATGTAGTCGCGGCTTTTGTTCCGGAGTTGCAGGTGTACTCGTTCCAGGCTGCGCAGTATGTTGGTTTCGGCTTGATGTCATTCTTGAACATCTCAATACTTTTCATTGGTGCGTTGATGATTCCTATCGGTTTCGCGGTTTGGAGGACATGGAAGGGTGGCTGGTGGGTGATGTTCGTTGTTCAGGTCGCCAGTTTGCTCGGCATGACCTTTATTCTGCTTCAAGCTCTTGGGAGTGGTGTTGCTGTGATTCAGACATTCATTCCGCCGATCGTGAACTTCTTTCTAATTCTGATCCTAATCGGCAAGAAAGGCACTTTCGGTAAGCGGCGAGGCCCTATGGGTGAACACTAGAACATGAGGGGATGAGGGGCTAAGTATTGGGCTGGAAGGGCGTACTCACCGCCGTCAGTGGTTTGGTTCTGAGTTTCGTTCGTTCGTTCGTTGGGGTTGGTTCAGACATTTCTGTAGCGTACTCAGCGATTGCGGCGCCACTGAAGACCTTCATGGTTCTGCTTTTGGGTCCGCTTGGGTTTGTGGTGGGGTGGGTTCCCGCTGACTGGGTCTTGTCCGGACTGTCTTGGATTTTCTTGACGGCATTGATCTTTCTAGCGGTCTCGGCGGCTAAGGGTGTTGTCGGGTGGATAGTTGCCATCACGCTTGCTGTTGTGATAGTGGTCTTCGTTTTCGGTGGAGCATTTGCGGTTCCAGCGTTTGCGTTTCCACAACTAGGCGGATAAGATGCGGCCCCCCAAGAAACAGCTGTTTGAGCTGAGTGGCCGTGATGTTGCTCTTGCGTTTGCGATAGGTGTCATAGGTTTCGTCTTCAGTACACGGACTTGGCTTCTGTTCTTGAGTGGTCTCGATGTGGTGTTGGGCTGCTTGATGTACTACATCGTCTTGTATGCCACGTTGCTCGTCTTCAGTAGGATGAAGTTGATAGTCTTCGCTCCCAAAATTGGCAATGTGCGCGGAACAGTAGGCCTAGTGTTGTTGACATTCGCGCTGTTCGTGACAGTGAACTGGGAAAACCCATATGTGCAGTACATCACAACAGGTAGCTTCGGCGGTGCGAGTCCAATCTTGTTTCAAGCGGAAGATGGGGTAGCGTGGCTCTTCGTGACGCAAGTGCTTGGGGTGCTTGGAATAGTAGACATTGAAGTCGCACGAATCTTCGCGTTCTCCATCGTGCCCGCACTTGTGGCACTTGTGGGTCTATCCCTAATTGGCGGCAGAGTCAAACTGAATGCATTCGCATGAATTTCTCGTCCTGCGCTGCGCTGTCTTACCCCAACGTCATTTTCATACTAGAGGTCGATATGTAGTGAGAAATGCTGGGGTATTCGCCCTCATTCTTGTTGTTGGAGCCGCTTTTCTAACGCAATCTAACGCACAGGTGCCTGCTTGGGAGCAGGTGTCAGTTAGTGAGCTTCTGGGCAATCCATCGAACTATGCTGGGCATCTCGTGAGGGCAGGTGGCTATATCGTAGAATGCACATGTTCTGCTCCCAGTCTCGATTGCCCGTTCGGTTGTCCGAAATACAGTCTCTACGAAGCCACTCACGAAGTCGCAGCAGTCATTCCAACCGATCCTAATATCGCGTTGAGTTGGTCGGAAACTGTTGATCCTCTAGTTTCGTTTGTTCAGTTCACCTATGATGGACAACAAATTGTCCAACATGCATCTGGTGTTCCGAGAACGGTCTGGATCATAGGTACGTTCCTAGACAGAGAACGAATCATGGATGCTCCTCGATACATCATCATTGTTAGCAGCATCTCTTGGTATGAAACTGTGACGTTATGTCAGCCGAATTGTGTGTATCCGAGTGTTCCAGACTATGAACATTGTACCTGCGTATCGCCAACTACTCAGACCACGACTCCTGCGTGTCCTCCATACCAGTGTCCAATCGGTCAAGTCTACGACGCAAGTTGCCATTGCGTATCACCCGTTTCACTGTGTAATCCAAATTGCGCGTACCCCGCTATTCCAGACTACGAGCATTGCACATGTGTCGCCCCTTCAACGACGACAGCGGTTTCTTTATGTCAGCCGAATTGTGTGTATCCAAGTGTTCCAGACTATGAGCACTGCACTTGTGTAACGCAGACACCTAACCCGATCGTGAAGGCATGGAATGGCTTCTGGAACTCACTCCGTTGCCTCTTCCCATTCCTGGGGCCCTGCTTGCCTCAAAGTTAGTGGTTTCTTCTCTCGTAGTCGCCGTCTCTCGGCTTGCTAGGTACGGGGTTTCCGCTCGTCTCTTCCGTTCAGCTTCCCCTAATTTTGTGTGTGGGGGTCGCGTCACGTGTTGCCGACTATCCGTACCTGGTAAGGGTACTCACCATCCGTACCGACCATCCGTACCCCCGCGTGTGTTCATGTTTCATGTTTCACGTGAAAGGACAGGACGACCAAGGACGACCCGCGAACCGTAGAGCGCCCACGGAAAACCAAACAAAAAACACCAAAAGGAGAACGTAGAGAGGAGAGACAACGGACGACGCTAACAGACGACGCCGACGCCGAGGCCGAGCCTATCTCTCTCTTGTCTTGTCGGTTCCAGCGTATCGAATAACTTATATGCAAACCATATACCCCTTAAGGGCATAGGCGCGAAAGGGAATTGAGTAGAACCGACGCCCAGCCAGACGTAAACGTGACTCTGAAAGGTCACGTGATAGCTTATGACCTTCCGGCGGAAGACCGGACCGACTTGAAAAAAATCCCAGAAGCATATCACAAAGTAGCCAACGCACGAATCAGAAGCACCACCGCATTACACGCGCTCGGATTATGCGCCACTCAGTCAGTAGTTCTCACAACGAAACCCGAAACGGTCATCAAAGAGACTTTCGAGAAAGTGCATAGCTTCTATCAGGACGCGAACGCAGCCCTTAGAGTATTGGGACTTGGAGAACTTGGAGAGCCGGACCTTAGACCGATCAAGATTCTCGAAGCGCAGTACATGGATTTCAAAAGTCTAGCAGAAGCGAAGCTCTCCAAGAGCCTCGATAAGACGATAAACGAACTTGCAGCGCTCGCCCAGTCAATCGAGAACCTAACCGGGGAGGCTCTCGATAAAGTCATTGTGAGTTTGAACAGAAAAGAAAAGCCACTCACACAAGCCCAAGCACTCGCCAAGGAATTAGGAGTGGACCTCTCCGACAAGTTTAGCCTTGTCGAACAACTCACCAAGACCGTGTACGCCAAAGCCGGGATCTCCGCATGACCGTCGAAGACATGATACAGCGTTTTCCGGACCTGAAAACCGAATACCTAGAAATGCTAACCCCGAGAGCCCGGCGTGATCTTCAAAGGTTGGCGCGTCTCGAATGATCAACAAGGACCTATACGCGAAACTCTGCGAGACTCGGAGACTGATCGAAACCGCATTTTTCCATGACGCATATTATCTTGTAACGGTCCTCGCAGCTTTTGTCAGCCGCTCACATATCTGTCTCTTAGGGACACGTGGAACCGGGAAGACTCACTTAGCGAAATGCCTCTTGCGAACCGTAGACCCCTCGATCACCGCAACGCAACAAGGGTATCTTAGCGCCGATTTCGAGCAAGTTTTGGCAGCGCCGAAAGTCGCCCAGCTGATGCTAGGAATCGAAGAAGTGACTTTTCGGAAACTTGCCACCGCTCGCCTTAAGATGATCGACGAAATTCAAAGGCTCGGAATGGCCGCACTATCCGCTTTCTTCAGAATACTAGACGACGGAGCAGTTGAGTATCTAGGCCAGGAGCGCCAAGTGGAAGAACACTTTACGATAGCGACAGCGAACCCAACAGAGAGAGACAGCGACACCCTCAATATCACAATTCCAGAGCCCCTCTGGGATCGTTTCGCCGCTGTGATCTGGGTCCCCATAGCTCGGCTCAAGGACCAAATGAAGATTAACGGTAACGTCAAGAAAGCGCTCGACGCCATACAGCCGATATGGACCGAAAAGGACCTCTTAGCCCTCTGGAATGATGTTAGAGAGAACGTGACGGTCAGTAAGGAACTAGAGTACACTACAACCCTGATGCTTCGTATTCCGTCGATCTGTATCAAGGGACAAGGGTTAGACGGTTCGAGCCTTGAACCTGAAAAGAAAAGAGCAAAGTGCGCAGAGTGTAACCAAAACTATCTCTGTTCAAAAGTTCTCACACCCCCCTCGTTACGCTTGAAACTTGCATATCTCGAAATGTCGAAAGGGTTCGCCTATGTGGACGGACGGGACAGCGTCAACATGAAAGACCTTGAAGACGCTTTCCCAGTGGTTTTTTGGAAGCGCATAGTCTTCATGGACGAGGACGAGATAACGGACAGGCTCACAGCGCTCCGGGCTTTCTTCAAACTACTGACCAAGGAAATGCACGAGGCACAAGAAGCGGTGGAACTTGCCTATGAACTGAAACAGAAATACACAGCTGCGAAAATGCAGGAGCTAGAGACAGCAGCGAAGGCGAAAGTTTGGCTTATTGAGGCAGTAGATGACGTGAAAAGTCACCAAGAACACCTTAGAGCCCAGCTGAAAACGAGACACGCACAAGCGAAACAGAAGAATGACTCAGAGGAATTAAGCAAGATTAGCGACCTAGCCAGCGAAGTATTACCCCCGCAAGACGCTAAAGCCTTTCATCACAACGAACCCCAGACGATCACCCTAACCGCTCAGACAGTCGCAGGACTCGCAGCGGTAGACCTTGAACTCTTCAAGCGTGCAAAAGCCGCATTTGACGCCAAACAGACAACCATGACCCTAACCGACGAAGAGGCCCGGCGAGTACGAGCAAAGCGCACGAAACCAAGCAAACAAAAAGCCAAGTGATCAAGAATGAGTAGCCAAAACGCAGAGCAAGCCAACACGAAACACGCAGACGAGCTGAGAAAGCTCGGTGAAATATTCGGGCCCTTTATGCCAAGTATGCCCCGCTACAACTATTGGACGCTAAACCTTGGAAAAGGAAAGGCAACCTACGCATTTGGCTGGACGACTGAAAGAGACTCGGACGGGAAATTCTCGGCTTTCATCTACCGAATAGTGAAGAAAGGCAAGACCTGGAAGCTATTGAAGTCTCTGAGCTACCGCAGACGAAAGGTTGCGAAAGCCAAAGCCTTGTCTTGGTACGAGAGCCGCCGCAAGACCTTGGACTGAGAGCACGGAAGGAAGGAGAGACAAGCCCCTATGATTCTTGATAACGATTTCCCAGAATACACCGAGACCGCCGAGAAGATAGATCGAGAACTCGCATACGTCAACTTCATTATTAGAAGACTCAACGAGGACAAGGTGCCTTATGTCCGGAACGGGATTATCTACATCCCAGAAAAGAAAGGCCCAGGTAGATTCAGCGCCGACATAACCCACGAAGGCGCCCACCTTGTCCGGGACCCAATCACCTACCCGGATTATGCAGAAGGGATTCACGCGATACACTCACTTGTATGTCCCAATGACATGCGCGAAGCGGCAGACCTCGCTAATCGAGCCTCAGACCTCATTATCGAGAACTGGATTAGCCGCAGAAGTAAGACGCTCCGGGAAATTATGTTACCGGATATTCTCGCGTTATGGCGTGCGCACTCTTCTAACAAGGACCCGAAATGGCTCGCCCTCATGCAAGCATACGGGCAAATATACGGACTTCGAGAAATTCCGCTTACTATGCCTGATTTCTGGGAAAAGATCAAGACCGCACTAAGAGACCCGGATCGTCTCAGCAAGTACGTTAAGATCGCTCAAGCTTTCACAGAATTACCGAGCACCCCAGCCCCGCCCCCAGAAGACGAGAAGCCACAAGAGAACCAGTCCGGAGAAGGCGAGCAGGAGCAGAGTCAGGATCAGCAGCAGAGCGGAAGCGGACAGAGCAAGGACGAAGACAAGGGCCAAGACGAACAAGGGTCCGGCGACGAAGAAGAGGACACGGACGCAGACGACGACAAAGACGGAGAGGACGAAGACGGAGAAGGCGACCGACAAGAAAAACAAAAAACAAAACACCAAAGCGAAAGCGAACAGACAGAAGAAGAGGACAAAGGAGAATATGAGGCCCGCCCCGCAGAACCAGACGCCCCGATCAATCCCACTCACGAAGACATGCAAACCGCTATTGAGACCGCTATGCAGAACAGTCAAGACGATAGCGAGCTTAGAGAACGACTTGAAGAACTCAGCGCGATAGGTGCAGGTGTCGGAGCGGAAGAACTTCAAGAACTCCAGAACGATCAGTGGTTGAGGATTCTCCGATTCTACGAGACGAAAGCCGCGAAGATCACGTTAGCTATAGATTTTCCGAAGAGAGCAAGCCGCACAGCAACCGAGTTATCCACTCGGAAATGGCGCTTTAGCGATGGACTTCAAGCGATAGATCACGCAGCCACGATAATGAAGAAAGGCATTAACGTGCCTCTTGTCACAGCGCAGACCCCGCAGACCTTCAACCGTGTAAGGCTTGATCGGAGAGGCCGAGAATCCCGCCCCTTAATCATGTCTTTTGATTGCTCCGGCTCAACCGGGCCACGTTTCGGAACTATGCGAGAGATTAGGGACTGGGAAGCGATAACATTCTTAGCGATTCTTCGCCAAGCGAGGAAACTCGGTCAACAGATCGGATTTGATTTCTGGCATGACTACTTAGCGAAAGAAGCGAAGCCAACAGACCCCCGACAATTCACAGAGCTAAAGCGCCAATTCTTCCAGAACTACCCGGGCCCAATGTACGGAACCAGCATCACCCCAGCCCTACACAAAATAAAACAAAAACCAGACGAGGCATTCATGCTCATTACAGACGGAATAATCTCAGAGGGACGCGAACAACTCAGCAACGAAGCTAGAGGCATATCAAATACGCTCGTTCTAATCTTCGCTCAGTTTGACCCGGACGCAGCCCAAAACCAAAGAGACGAGTACGTGCCAGCGTTTCAAGAAGCATTTGGCGCTAACCGGGTCCTCTTCATCGAGAAACTAACCGACTTGCCTAAGATCGCGTTAAAGTCTTGGAGGGACTGGTTTTGGGCGTGAGAAGGCTTTCAGGTGTAATTGCGACCGAGTGCCAGTGGTGCTCTCTGGTGCGGTCTTGCCCGGCCTCAAAATTAGAGACACCTGACCATATTCGCTTGGCGTTCGATGATTGGCTAACCCGGCTCCGGTTGGGTTCTGAGATCGAAAAGGTTCAGTTGCCGGGTGCTGTTGCGGCAGACCATAAACTAAACTCGCAAGACCTGATACGGTTCTTCCGGTTGGTGCTCAAAGCCGAGGATTCGCTTTCACCTGTAAATATGCTACCGTACCGAGAAAAGCAGCCACAGATTCCAACACTTACACCTGAAATTGGGCATCTTCTCGGGCAACTGTTTCTAGGAGAGGCTGTCGCATGAATGTCACTCAGATTTCAATCCCAGTGGCAGAACAGCAATACTATGTCTGTAAATGGGAAGTGCCGAGTTTCAGTGATCCAAGCAAAGCCTACACTGTGAGCAAGACCGTCTCAGGAGACTATCAGTGCAGTTGTCCGCGCTGGACCAAATCGAAGCTGTATCGTCGTCAGCAATGTAAGCACATTGATACTGTGCTGGGTCATCTTCCCCCGTCGCCGCCGCCTCAAAATAAGAGGCAGCCACGAGCGAAGCCCCGAGCGCCGAAGGCTCCCGTTAGGGTTACACCTGAAAGTGCAGTTGATCCTACCGAGACCGGACGCTTGTTTGGAAAACTGTTTGCGGACGAGGAAGTTCACGAGACGACACGGAGAGCAAAGAACACAGTAGAGGCATGAGCAAACATGACTGAGCTATTGGGGGGAAGGCTTATTTCCACGCAAGCCCATTTGGGGTATAGCACAAAATTAGGGAGAGAATACATCATGTGACCAATAGGCCCGGGCAATCACCCTGACGAGGCCCGGCGAAACTCCCGAGTGTGGAGTTGGTGAAAGGTATGAGTAAAACAGAAACCGTAACCGTGACGCAGCCGCCCGATACTGAGCAGCTACGTCAAGAACTTGAACAGAAATTGTCCGGTGAACAGAAAGGCCAAAAAGGAAAAAAGGCGTTCGCCGGGTTCGATCTCAAACTCTCTTATGGAAGCAGAAGCGTCAACGTCGATACAGTCGTGAAGTTTGAGAAGCTGGACAGCAAAGAGATAGACCAGCGCCTACAAAGCGAAATCTTCGCGGAAGCGGTCTTACCAGACGGTGCTCACGTGTCCGTACATAATGGGTACGCTCCGAAAGGCATGTCTCGTAAGGCATGGTGGAACCCAGACGAGACACAAGACTATCCAGAAACGATGATACACTGGTTCCAGGAGACAAGCGACGGCAAGTTCGAGGTAACACCGCCCCCACGCACTACCGAGCTTCAAGGAAAAGACGCTGAGACAATTCCAATGACGCAAGTTGAAGAATGGCTGTCTGAAAGCGAATACACGATATGGGCACACCCGAAGAAAGGCTCAGTCTCAGCACTCTGGGCAATCGCGGAAGACATGATAAAGACCGATACAGCGCGGAAGTGCGGCCCTTTCAGTTTCGGAGTCAAAAACAGCTTCCGTGAATGCTGGGCTATCCTCTATCCGGTGAAGCGTGACGGAGAGTTCCTTCTGAAGATGCGCTTGGCCCGGGTTCACGTACACCTGAAACATTTCATGCCAATGCCAATAACGAACGGTACACCAGCCCCGGTCCCGGTCGGTCCGAAGACAACACGGAAAGCCAAACACACACTAGAGGCATAAGCAAATTGGCATTTGTGACAATCGGCCTATCAGGTGGCCTACTAGACTACGTGGAAGCATGGGCAAGCGAGGACTTAGCGAATAAAGACGCGGACCGGATCGCTCGGATGTATGGCATTGACCCGAAAGGGAAAAACAGTTGGCACGACGACGACTCAGACGTGTACGTCAATGAGATTCAGCTAGAACCCGAACGCATGACTTCTGAAGAATGGGGGTTCTTCACGAATTGCTGGCTTGAAGGCATGAAGAAAGTGCGCCTCAGTGACAGTTGGGATTCAAACGATGAATCGCAACGACTACTCAACGAAGTGGATCGGAAGCTCCTGAAACTGAAACCCCTACAGGTGAAAGCAGCATGACGCTTGAACCTATCTCTGATCCGCTAGAGGCTGTGGATCGGGAGCTTGCGGAGAATGTTGCTAAGTGGATTCAGTTACGCGGTTCAGAGTTGCCCTACGATCCGACTAATCCCCCGCTGGACATGGACGGAGACGGAGAACCCTGTGAGGATGCGGCTTGCATGACCGCGCAGATCACAATACCAGTGGCTAAGTGCTATTCATGCGGAGCCGTATTCCCGGCAGGTATCGTGTCGAGGCCGATCTACTGTCCGGAATGTGGCACAATGAACAGCCGAGCACAAGCGATCAAACGTGCAGACGTACAGGTGTCGGAAATGGGTCTGTGTCTCTCAGAGTACTACAAGTGGCTAACAGGTCGAGAACCGCCCGAAGGCTGGACTCAGATAGACTTCGAGGAATACTTCCGAGCCGTGTGTTGAAGTACAGGTGAATGATTTGCCAACCTATACGACAGTAACGCATGTGGTAGAGTGCGACTCTTGTCCAGCAAAAGAGGGTCGCATTTCTACGACCACACTAGAAGACAACACGGGCGACCAGATCAACACTGAATGTATCAAGTTCTATGAAGAGCTTCGCGGTAAAGGCTGGTGGATTGAAGACGACGGTACACTTTGTCCCAACTGTGGCGAGAATGAGGAACTGCCGCTCGTAGCGAAGATCATGGGAAAGTCAAGCGCTCCGCAAACTTTGAGCAAGGTGGAGCTTTCAGGTGTAGGTTGATGCTTTCGTCTGTTGTGGTTCAGGCGACTGTTCCGAAAGTCAGTGAGGAACCGCTTAAGACATGGCTTGCGAAGAATCGACTCGGGCCCTACGCGGTTGAGCGGAAGATTGATGGTGAAAGGCTCCAGGTTGAAGTCTCCGCAAAAGTTGTGTCCTACGCGAACCGTCACACATTCCTAGCCTCCAACGGTGACTTGCCGAAGCTGTCTAAGGCGATCCTTGAGGCTACGCATGGTGAGGATTGCTGGCTTGACGGTGAGCTGACTACAGGTGTAAGTAGCGAGTTCTACGGCGAGAACGGGTACTTGGCGAATCGGGCGAACCGTGATGAGATGATCTATGTCGTCTTCGATATTCTCGGCTTGAACGGTGAAGATCTGCGGTTGAAATCGTACAGTGAGCGGAGACAGATTCTCGAAACGACCTTGCGTGCGAATGAGAAGGTTCAGCTGGTCGAGGCGTGGACTTGTGAGACCGAGCAGAAGATCTTGCAGGTGTATGATCGAGTAGTCGCGGAAGGCGGCGAAGGCGTCATGGTGAAGCCGCACCCCAGTATCTACGCGAACAATGCTTGGGTGAAAATGAAGCATACTGCTACCGCTGATCTGGTGATCTTGGGTGTGATGAAGACGAAGGAGAGTTTCCTGATCGGTCATTACAGGTGTACGGAACCAGCCGGGTTCATCCGGTACGGGCGTGTTTCCGCGCATGGTTGGGAAGTTGTGAAAGAGACGGTTCTGAAAGCTGTGACTGGGGAAGACGCACAATTCTGGTACGTGCAGCCGTTCGTTGCTGTGGAGATCCGGCATAACGGCCTCATCGAAACCTCAGAGGGCAAAACGTACCGTCATCCCCGAATCCTTCGCTTGAGGTTCGACAAATCCGTGAAAGACTGTGAGGCGCACAAAACTTGAGCAAGAGCTCGGTGACTGATAAACCAACAAATGAAGCTGCGGCTCTAATCCAACTGTTCAATAGTAGTGAGCACCAAATCGAGAGAATTAGCGATAGGACCGATAAGGCGATTGAGCAACTTGAAGAAGAGGAACAGAAAATCTGGAACAGATACAATGCGGCAAACAGAATTGCGGAAACAGCTAAGATAAAAGCGCTTGAAAGACTCCACAAGAAAGAGGAAACTCTGAACGCACAGAAGATGAAAGAGTGCGCGCCTTTTGACGCTAACCGTACGAAAGTAATCTCAAGAAGGATTGTGAATGTCTAATGGCGCTTGAAGTAATTGCGAGGATTATCGACAAGGTTCCAGAATGCCCTTGCAGACGCAGTCAATACGGGCGCAGCCGCCATTACTATGGGGGCGGAAAGCGATGCCTCTATTGTGGGTACGAGAAGGGAACTGGGACGTTCTTGGCGAGAGAGGTAATCTCATCTTGAAAGATCGTGAAACTCTTTTCGAGCCATATTGTGGCGCTGGAGGCATGGGCTCGGGCTTCGCACGCTACTTCCAGATCAGCTACGCTGTAGACGTGCTTCCGGAGGCCGTCGCAACCTATTCCGCGAACTTCCCAAGAGCCGATGTGCAGATCCGAGACATCCATGCTCTTTCAGGTGTAAGAGGCGACTTCGACGGAATCGCAGGCGTAATCGGCGGCCCTCCGTGCCAGAGTTGGAGTATCATCAACGTCAAACGTGGTGTCGGTGTGGACCCACGTCGAGAGCTCTGCCAAGAGTTCATGCGTCTCGTAGTGGAGATCCGGCCACGCTTCTTTGTGCTCGAAAATGTGCCGTTCGTGCCGAAACAGGTGAAGGAGACCTGTCGGAAAATTGGTCTCGATAATCATTACACCTGTAAGACTGAGTACCTTGACGCGAGCGATTACGGATCTGCCCAAACACGGAAACGCTGGCTTCTAATCGGCCTCAGAAACGGAACGATGCGAGAGCCACGGAGAACTCAGAGCAAGACCGTTCGTGATGCCTTCCAAGGGCTGCACAAAAATTGGGGCATGATGCAGTCAAGCCCTGACATGCTCGCTCGTCTTTCAGGTGTAAAGTCCTGTGAGTGGGTGCCGATCTCCCAGGGAGGTTTCAGGAACGCCTGTCGCCTCAACTGGGATAGGCCATCTCCTACGGTTGTGAATCTCAAGAAGGTCTACATGGTTCACCCAGATGAGGATCGGAACATCTCATTGGCGGAAGCGGCGGCTCTACAGGGATTCCGAGCTGGCTTCACATGGAAGGGCACTGAGTCGAAGATCGCTCAAATGATCGCCAATGCGATGCCTGTCCAACTCGCGGAAGCAATCGCGGAATCGCTATCGCTCAATGAGGGGCGAATGGAAACATGAGTCTGCTTCTTCCCTCTTTTGTCGGGTTGCCTTCGCGTCTGCGCTGCTTCTTCTGTGGAGCGATAAGAGAGCGCCTCGCAATCCTTGAGAATTGCAGTGGCGTGATCATCTACCTTTGCTTTCACGGATGCCAGCATTTTCCTGAACCATTCCGCGATACGGGCCTAGTGGATGATTGGACGCGAATTGATCCGTGGCAGAACGTGAAACGCCATCAGCCCAAATTACAGAAACAGTTCAGGAATTGGCAGGAATTGGCGAGGCAACGAAGCATTGGTGACGTGTCATGAGTGACGCAATGCGGTACTTCTACTGTGCCAAGTGTGAGAAGCCTGTGGATTCTCCGAACGGGGAACATTTCCGGTCACATGGATACGATCTAGGATCTGCGCTTCGAGCAGGTCTAGCCGATCAGTTGACTGAAACTGATTACAGGAGACTTACGCTTGCAGACGAGCGACGGGAAGCAAAGCTGCAAGCCTACAACTATCGCGCAAAGCACTCGCTAGCAGAGCCTACAGCATGGTCCATAGTTGTTGATGTCTGGAACAAGTTGAAGGAGGAGCAGCTCAAGAGGAATCCGTGGCACCACCACTTCTGGATGCCGCCGATCAAAGCAGGACAACGTAAGGATGCAAGATTCTATCGTGCTCTACAGACCGTTCTCTGGGATACTCGCAGTGTGCCCGAGGACGAGCACACGGTAATTGTGCTTGCGGGTGCTCCTTCACATGTATGTGAGAGGGATGGGCTATTCTTCTCGGATCGCAAGGGAGCACCACCGCGCCTATGGGTGTACTTCAACATCGACAACGAGAGGAGGGCGCGGGAGCGAGCGTTACAGGTGAAAGTGCCCATTGAGGGTATAACCTTAAGACATGCAACAGCCGAAGCCTATTCGATTACGGGGGCTCATCTTGGCAAAGGAGGAGAATAGTTTGGGTAAGGCTCAGATGCTCACGGAACGGTACGCGCCGTTTCTTGTTGGGTTCTTGACGCCAATCGTGATCACAATCACAGTTGCAATCAATACTTGGGCTTGGGATGTGCGACACTACGCTGATCCAGTTGCGGTCTTCTTAGCAACATACGAGACGCCAGCACTCTTGGGTTTCATCGCCATCTATGCAGGAATGGGCGTAGTTGTGCATTTCCTCAGTCGAGGACTTGGCAAGGTGCCGCTGATGGCGAAGTTGACAATCAGTGTTGCGGTTACAGTAGCATTGGTGACATCGTACAACTCGATTCTTGGTCTGCCGCCTCTCATTCAGGATCTTGCCTTCAACACCATCGTTGCCCTTTGCATCGCAACTATCCTCGTACTGGTCGCAGGGTGGGGTTCAAAGAACATTGAAGAACATTGAAGAGAAGAGGCTCATTCAAGGCCTATTCTTCATCGCCTATGTGGCCAAAGAGCATCAACTCAAAGTTTGTGAGGTTAAGGTGTAGAAGTTGGGTCGTCAGAGAGTTCATCGTGAGGCACGGAGTGGAGTCGTCGCATTGCGTGTTCTTGTGCAGGAACGAGGCCGCTTCACCATTCCTGAGGAGATCCGGAGGGTCTCTAAGATAGAGCCAGGTACGCTCGTCGTCGTGGAAGCGAACCGTAAGGACCCCGGCCACATCCACATACGTGTACTACAAGTCAAGGATGAGAAATGAAGCGATCATGACTAAGCCAACCATCTCAGATGAACTGCTTACGAAAGTAGGGCTGCAAATGGTTACACATGTTAACCTGTGGTGATATGCTACATGGAAATGGGCTCTGGAAGAAGACAAGGGAGTTGTAGCAGCAAGTGCAATTCAATCCTAAATGTATCGCCCAGAGACTTTCACCTGTAATTCACGGCTGGCATAGGCTTATCTAGTCCGATGCCCACAATGGGTATTGGTGAAAGGCGTGAGTAGAGAATCAACCCCTACCTTGTCGGAGCCGCCGCGTGTGCAGCTCCCTGGAGCTATCAACTGCGGAGGCAAGCTGACTTGAACTTGGAAGAGATTCTCCAAATCAGCGCATACCAGAAGCGACGGAATCTGCGTAGACTCTTTTCGTTACTGTGGTGACGCAGACAATGAGCGAAGATAAGAAGATCCCGGTAATCTTAACCGTCAAGGAGCGAGCGTTACAGGTGAAAGTGCCGGTTACGCGGACAAGCGATTTGGATGACTTGGAGGGGGAGCCGCAGCCGGAAGCGAAGGACATCGGCAGAATCTTCTACGAGAACGGTCAAGCCTGGACTGTAACTACAGGTGCAGATTCCGAGCTCGTATGGAAGCCTTTGACTTTAACCGAAGTCGGAGATATGGTACGGGGGAAACCAAGCCAATGCTGATGAGGAATCTGCGAGACCTAGTTATGATCTCGCTCGGAATTGCGATCTTTGTTGCCAGTTTCACGGTAATTCCTCTTATTGCATTCAATCAATACTTGGAAATGGGGTCAATCGCTCTAGCGATATACTTGCCTTTGTTAATTCCCGGTGGGCTACTACTCCCTGATCTCATTGCTGATATAAGAAAATTGAGGCAAGCGCGAAAGGAGGGTTGAGGGCAAATGGGGCGGATTTTGGATTACAAAGGGTTCGCTGTAGTAGTCGATGAGCATTCAGGTGTATTTTTCGCCTACTCGATAGATCATACAACTCACACGTATGGACCTGATGAGATTGCAGAGGCAAGCAACCTGCCTGATCTGAAGAGCAAGCTCGATCAAATATCAAAGGGCAGTCTTGGGCAGACTTGTCTAATTCTCGCAAGGTACTTGCATTCGAACAGTGAAGACCAGGTGTTCTTCAAGGGAAAGGTTACTTCCATCAAAGAAGAATCATCATTGGGAACAACCTTCCGAGTAGCCTTCAAGGAGGGCGACCATTTTGGCCGACAAGAATTACATGCCGGACAGATTTTCAAAGACAACGAACCGAACCAGAAGATCATGCTTGAACTTCAACAGATCGAACACGAAGTCACGGAGCTAGAGAAACGTAGAGAAGCTCTGACGAGGACACTAGAACCGTTCACAGAAAAAGAGCTCCAGGAAGCTAGTCGGGTGAAAGCGTGATGGCGACCGGGCCGACAGGGCAGCTTTTTTGGTGGATTCGTTGTCCAAACCCAGACTGCCGACGAGAAATACATGTCGTAGATGCTGGATACGAGGCTGTATATGAGGGTCAGCGGGTTCACTGGAAATGTGACAAGTGCTGGGCACATATTGAGAAGATCGTTGGCAAAGACATGGGCCGGATCCTCGTAGAGGGCCCCAAGCAAGACTTCAACCCACACTTCGGTTTGATTAGCCACTGTGATCGGTGCGGCAGAATGGTGACGACCTCACCGACATTCGTGTTATGTGCACCCTGCCGTAAGCGGTACGTTCGGCTTATCACTGGTCTTGCGGTGGAAGGGCTTGTGAAGTTCTGTTTCATGTGCGGTCGAGCTCTTGCTCTTGAAGCGCATTGGTGCGACAGATGCGGAAGAAATCAGAAGGATCAGGAGGCTCCCGTGGTTGGTCTCTGGTTGGGTTTTCATCTGATGTTTCAAATTGACCCGAAGATAAGCTACGCAAGTGGTGTAGCTGTCGGGGCTCTCATAGGGTGTCTAGGGGAACCAGTCTGGAAGTTTCTGGACAAGTATGTGGATCAGGTGCTTGAGAAAATTGGCCCGAATGATTCATTACATCAAACGGGCGATTGTCAGATAGGTGAAAGGATACGCGAGTAGTTTCTAGTGTCGGGAATGGGTACTTGAACTCAAAGTTTGAGTGGAGACGGAGAGGCTCCTCTACTCAGGAGTGCTTACCTTTCACCCTTCTCACATGTGCTGTCCCCGGGCACCGTGAACCCACCGAGAACGCTGCAAGAAACTACTCACGTTCACACTTGATCGCCTTTCTATTTCTTGGATTGATCGTAAGTGCATGTCTCGGCGGGTTAGCTGTTTATTCTGCTTTTCCCAAGACTCCCGAGAGCGATAAGTGCGTCTTGTATCTGCCGGTGGTTTTCGAGGTTACGATTGATGGAATCAGCGGAAATGTGACGCATGGGGTTTGGGCTAGTCTCGGCAGCAAATGGACGTTTTCAGAACAGTACACGCCAAGTCGGATTAGGCTAACATGGGCAAGTGAGGACTCAGAGGACGACTGGACAGTCTACGTTGTTGTAACATACAACGCTACAGAGCGATGGAAGGCGGTCGATTGGAAGATTCTGGGTGAGAATGGCCGCAATGGACGGTGCTTCTTCCTAATGATTCCTACGGAGAAGACGATCACGATCGTAGCGCAATTCACAACCAAACATGTGCGAACAGAAGAGAAGGCCGCAAGAGCTTTCGTGGAGCGGTATCTTGCCCCAGAGCAAGAACAGCTCGAATATCTATCGAAGTGGAGTTGCTCGCTGTGGGTGCTACTTGCAGTCGCGCTACTTGCAGTCGTAGTGGTGCTGTGCATCCACATCACGAAAGCGCAGCAGTGGCTTCGTGATCAGGATCCCGAGATTAAGCTCAGAGAAGCGTCTGCGAGACAATACGGAGAACTACCCCATGAATAAGGTTGAATGGGACTCAAAGAGGGCGGCTTGGATGAGTTTCTTTAGCAAACTTGCGGAGCATCTAGGTGAGACATCAGCTGGGAATCTGAGGGCGAATCTAAGCGAGCCCTCAGTAGTTTTAAAGGAGCACTTTCAGAGGCAGAGCAAGAAATGAATCGAACCAACACGATTCTACTTACGCCAACCCATGAACAAGAGCAGCAGCTCCGCAGCCTCGCGGAAGCATCAGCGCGACTATGGAACATGGCAAACTATGAGCGACGACAAGCCCTCTTCAAAAGCCAGCGAAACCTCACCTACGCGCAACAATGCAAACGCCTCAAAGACGCGGACGCATTCAAGCAGCTCGGCACATGCAAAGCCCAAGCCGTCCTCATGAAACTACGAGAAGCATGGGGAAGCTACCATACATTGAAGAGGCTGCAAAGGAACGGCCAACTGCCACCCCACATTAAGCGCGTTTCTCCACCACGCTACATGAAAGACCGCCAGACGCGAAGGCTTACGGCAAACACAATCTATGTCCGCAACGACGGATACAGGCAAGAGGACGATACGCTGATCCTCTCGAAGAGCCTCGGTGTTCCCTTCAAGGCAGGCGACCTCTGGCTTGGAAAGCAAGGTAGACTTGAACTCCACTACGACTCGCTACGCAAGAGATGGTGCGGTCATATTCCAGTGAAGGTTAAGTGGCCCCGTAAGGGTAAACCACATCATTCGACGCGGAAACGTGCGTCCATCGACCTTGGAATATGCAACCTAGCCACATGCGTAATCGAAGATAGCGGCAAAGCCTACGTGTACTCTGGACGCGCCGTATTGAGCGACTGGCGGTACTGGACGAAACTTATCGCCGCAGTCGAAAGCGAACTGAAGAAGACGAATGGGCGGGACAGTTCGAAGCGTCTCAGCAGACTCTATCGGACACGCAGACGACGGCTGGACCATGCAGTGAAAGCGATGCTTCGAGACCTCTACGAGCAGCTAGAAAACGAGTGCGTCACCGATCTCGTCGTAGGCGACTTGAAGCATATCCGAGACAACGCGAACCACGGCAAAGTCGGGAACCAGAAGCTGCACAATTTCTGGCCGTTCGCGCAGATCCGCCAACGAATCCATGAACTCAGCGAAGAATCCGGCATACGGGTACGGTTCAAGTCGGAGCGGGGCACATCGAAACATTGCTCTCTATGTGGAGAGAAGCACAAGAACGGACGAGTGAAACGTGGACTCTACAAATGCGCCAAAACGGGCACGACACTCAATGCGGATGTGAACGGCGCAACCAACATCCTCTATGGGCGAAAAGTAGCCGCAGTTAGCGGTAGCAGGCCACTGGCATGGCCTATGCTTCTGAAGTGGAACTCTCAGAAATGGGAAGTGTCCGCAGCATGAGAAGCATGAATCTCCCGACTTCAGTTGCGGAGAGTGTCAAATTGGAGACCGTTGTTCATAATGTGGTGGGGGAGCCGCGTTGCCCACATTGCCTTGTGTGGAGTCCGAAGGATGCAGACTACTGTGCGAATTGCGGCTTGAAGTTCGCTCCTGCGCCTGTGAGGGATGCAGCTTGGTTTGCGGCTGTGAGAACGAACACTCGACATTTCTATGATTCTCTTCATTTGCCACCGCTTAGTCTTCTGATGCAGGTGCCAGAAGGCGATGATGAGATCGCCACTGACCAGAGAATATTGCTTTGTGTCGGCGAGGCTGCCAGTGGGAAAACCGCGAAGACCAACCGAATCATCCGTTATCTCGTACAGGTCTATGGTGCGGAGAATGTGGCTGTGCTCAGCGCGAACGGTGAAGAGTTCCGTCAAATCATGGCGGGTCCGTGGCCTCACTGCCTCGTGATCGTTATCAGAATGGAGGATGCTACGGAAGTCAAGTTCACGCATGAGGAGATTCGTGATTTCTTCCGTAGCCGTCACATCATGCACGAACGCACAGGCCAGAGAAACGGCTTGGTGGTTTTGATGTTCACGGTTCATAACCTGTATGATGTTCAGAAGGAGTTGCGAACGAAGGTTCCTCTGCTGCTTCTGTCGGATGTGCCTACGAATACGTGGGATCTGCGTGACACACGCACCTATCTGATTCCAGATAAGAAGGATGAGGAGTGTCTCAGACAGCTTAGTTTAGAGCGGTTGGTGGATCGTGATCTGCGACGGTACTGCTATTTCATCGAATCCGGTCGACCTGTCGGGATCGTGGATCTACCTCGGGTTCCTCCTGCACCTCCACCACAGCGGAAGCCCACTCATCGGATTTTCCGCCTGTTTCATGGGAAGCCACACACTGAAACTAGAAGCCAGCCGCCTGCAACTCTTACAACTCTTACACCTGTACGTCCACCACTGCGTCCAGTTGAGAATCCCGCTAGATCGTCCGGAGAGCAGGAAACGCAGCGAAAGAAATGGCATTATGGTTTGCTCGCACTTTTTCTCATAGGCGTAGCTGCATTCGTTTTGCGCTTGCTGCTCCCGGTGCTGATCCCCTAGTCGAAGGCTGAGAAGATATGAAGTGGCCTTGGAGAAGGAAACCCAGAGACGATAAAAGTCGAAGTATCACATCGTCACCTTTCGGTAGGCCGATAAAGCCGCTAGTAGGTGTGCCTCCGACTGACTACAATGTCACCGTTTGTGCCTTGAACATTGCTAATCATGTGGGGCATGAACTCACTCTGACAAACATCGATGGAAGAGTGAGGCTGATCTGTCTAAGCGACAGTCCTTGCAGTGAGCCGGTGAAAGCAGTGTTCAGTCCAATCAGCAGACGTAAGAAAGTGTCAGGTTCCAGGCAGGCCTAGCCGCCCGCCTCTGAAACATGATCTAGCCTTGCGTTGAGTTGTGTGAGGCATTTTCTCTATTGATGGAGAATGGGTAAGAGACAGAAGTCGCCAATGGCTCCGCTGGAAGCCCAGTTTGCGATGGGTACGATGCCGTTTCTCATCATTTTGGCCCTTCTCACGTTTTGTCTGGCTGCTCTAGTGAACGGTCTCGGTATAAGTGAGCTTCTAACCCGTGTGAGCATTATGGCGATGCTAGTCGGTGGTGTTGGTTTGGCTTGGTGGCGTATCGCTTTCAAGAGTCCGCAGTGGCGGATGGGTACGCAAGCATCAATGGTTCTGGTCGTGTTAGCTTTCATTTCATTCTTCATTATCGCGCCGAAAATTGAGGGAATGATACCTTCCTCGCTTCGGTTCCAACTTGTGCCGTTGCTCGCTCTCACCGGACAAACCAGCCAAGTCGCAGGTATGTCCCTCAGCATCGTCGGAATCGTCGCCTTGCTTCTCGTCGGCCTAATAGTGGCCTTCTTCAAGAGACCGCATCGTAAGTGGTAGGAGCGAGCCTTTGTCCTCTGACCGGCGCCGCCTCTACGATGGGGAAAGGGGCGCATCATACTTTCAGGCGTCTCTGGAGCATTAAAGGCAGAACCGCATAGGTTCCAGGAGAGGAACAGCATTGGTGGCAGTTGTCGCGGTTCCCGGCTTCGTTGAAGGCATCAACGATGATGTGGAACAGCTTATGCGTAAGTTTGGGAACTGTCGACGCCGCGCGTACGTGATGAAGCAGAAGGGCAGGGATAGGCTGGAGATACTAAAGCAGCTGCACCGCGAAACTGAGCTGCCAGTACGCTACGTCTACACGGCCTACGACACAATCAAGGCCCTACCCTCACATGTCACATTCGGCGGTCTCAGACTTCAGAGACTCCGAGAAAGCGGCCAGGTCCCCAAAGAGGAGTACCATGCCCGTAGGAACCGTATGCTTGCTTGCAGAGGCGACCGCAGCCGCGAAGGCAACCTCTGTCTCAGAATCAAAGACAACAAGCTCCGCATCTGCATCGGCCCGCATCAGTGGATTCATGTGCCGCTCTCAGTTCCTGAGAAGTATCGTAAGCGATACCAAGCACTTCTGGACGGCTCGAAACCCTACACCATCATACTGCGACGACGACTTGATGGACGTGGCTACGACGCCAAGATCATAATCCCTGTTGAATCGCCCACTACTCCGGAACCGAAACGCGTCATGGCTTTGGACATAAACTCAGGCCACGTGGACTTCGCAGTCGCCGAGAAGACAAGCCTGAAGCCTGTAGTGTTTGGCAAAGTGAACTGCTCCGAACTCGTCAACGCTGGACACGGCAAGAAAGAGATCTTAGCTCAGAAGCTTGTGAACAAGGTTGGAAACATCGCTAAGCATTACGGCGCTGAGGTTGTGGCGGGCAAACTGAGAACTCTTCACTGCAAGGGCCATAGACACTTAAACCGTAAAACTCAAGGCATGAACCAATACCGCATGCGACAGATTCTACGATACAAGCTTCCACTACGCGGCATACGATACCGCGACATGTCCGAAGCATACACCACACAAGTAGGCAAGAAGCTCTCTAAGCCTCTCGGGGTCGACGTGCATAAGGCAGCCGCGTACGCGTTCTCTGTTAAGGTGATCGACTATCCGTCGTTCACATTCCTCCGCAGTGTCCATGCAAATGAAGACGATGGAAGCCTCAGCATGTGGCTAAACGGAGGAAGCGAGCCAACAGCTCCACACCAGGCCAACCGTAACGGCCTGATGTGCAATGACTCACATGCGCTCGCATGTGAGGAGGCTACGCCCAACCTTCAAGCAACCGATTTTCCAATGCGGCGATTTCAATCGTTTGGGTGTCAACTTCGCGCGTCATCATTTTCCTTCTGAGGCTCAGCCTTGTCTTCTGATCGGCGGAATCTCTACGGCAGAGGACAGCGCACTCACGCGCGTCTTCGAGAGCCAGTTGGCAAGGCAGCGCTGAGGTTCAAGCAGCCGCGTCGTATGCCCTTCACGTTGAGGAACATCAAGGCTTTGCCTGAACGGCGACCCGGCGTTTACTACTTCTACGACAAGCATGGAAATCGAATCTACACAGGATCAGCTGCCGAACGCGGAGTCAAGGCCCGACTAGAGGACACATTCTACTCGGTGGACGGTAATGAGACAATTCTTGTCAAGCAAAGCATAGAGACGCAAACCAAGATCGCGCGACTTAGAATCAGTGAATTTGTTGATTCATTCTACAAAGAGAATGAAGACAATGCCCAACCCATACCCCTCGCTCGTCCAGCATGGTGTCTATCGGCAGCATGGATGTCACCAGGCGCATCAGATCTCTTGCAGCTAGGCTGGCGTAGAATCCAGGCTGTCTTCAGACACAAACTCGAACCGGGTGAGAAACTTCTACGTTTCTCAACGGGGACAGGTCGTTCAGTTGCTGTTACGAAGGGGCACAGTCTGATGATCTTCAAACAAGGGCGAATTGTCTCCTTTCCAGCCAAAGAACTGAAGCGAGAAGACATGCTGATTATCCCGCGTGTTATTCCCGCACTCACTTCTGTCCCCTCCAAGACATTGCCGTTCACTCTCATCACCGGCAGACAAAAAGTCAAGATCCATCAGAGGAATGTTCCCGTAGATGACAAGTTGATGCGGTTGCTAGGCTTTTTCGTCTCTGACGGCTCCTACATGTCTAGCGTACAATCAGGACGCTTCCAAGGATTGAACTTTGATTTCGGGCTTCAAGAAGAACATCTTTTCAACCAACTGAATGAAGCATGTCTGCATCTCTTTGGAGCAGCGCCTAAGAAGAAATATCCCGAAGATAAGAAAGCAATTAGAGGGATACTCAACTCTGCTTTCGCACAAGCCTTCTTAGAAGAAGGTCTGCATGTCTCGCGTGGAGCGCATAACAAGTCGGTCCCAGATGTTGTTTGGAACGCGCCAGCTGACTACCAAAGGATATTCATGCAAGGGCTGTGGGACGGTGATCGCGGAGCGACTGTCAGTCCTCAACTCGCATCCGACATGCTATACTTGACTTCAATGTCACTTGACTGCTCCGGCTCTATAGACATCCGCCATGAAAAAGCACGCTTTAGAGGTCTGGGTTTTCCATATCGACCCTGCACGATGTATCATCTCGTTGTGCCACCGCCAAACCGAGCAGAACCCTATAGGCGACGGTTCGAATTGGGTCCGCCTATTATCGAGGTCTTGAAAGTCTTCGATGAGCTAGTCCCATTCAGAGGCACGGGACTACACAAGGGACAAGACGATTGGGTGAAGCATTGGCGAAATGGGCCTCGAAGACACGCAACGGAGAGGGACATTAGGAACTTCTGCATGACGCGTTCGCGCCGTCTGCTCTATGAGCGGCTTTCCGCATTTGGGAATGGCCGTCAGCGATGGTGGACAACGAAGGAACTCACTGGGGCATGGGGAATGGCTCGTCGAGAACAAGTATCGGACTATTTGAGAAAGAGCCCAATTTTGGAGACAAACATGCTCCAAGTAAGAGGCAGAGCAACAAAAGAGTATCAATTAGACGATAGTACCTGCGACATAATGGAACGAATCCGATTTACAATGAGAGCATGTTCGTCAAACCGTGGAGTGGATTTTGACATCATCGAGAAGATTACCGAAGTTGAGCCATCAAGCTCTTACGTGTATGATCTAATTGTTCCAGAAACAGAATGCTTCATTGCAGGCTTTGGGGGGATCCTCGTACACAATTCACGTGGTGACTATGCCACGATCCCGAAGAAACGTGAACTTCGCAAGAAAATCGCTAAGGTCGACATTCAATGGGGCAAGAACGTCTACGATAACCGCGAGATCGAACTGAAACAGAAACAAGGGCTTGTTGGAAACACTCGTTAGAGTGCTTACACCTGAAAGAGCCCTACATTTTCTCTAGTGAGGAAATCGGTTTTGTCTTCTGACCGGCGCAGCCTATACGGTGGACGCAAGCGTAGAGGTATGCGGCATGTTGTAGTTGCGGTGCCTCGTCCACGTCCTGGGCAACATCACCTGAAAGGGATCGTTGTGGAGGCGCCGCCTGAATTGAGGCGTTTCAAGGAAGCAGGGCTTGACAATCCGAAAACACTGGACCCTGCTAAGTTGAGGGGAGGAGAAACAACTGCCTACACCTACCGTGGATACAATCCGAAGAAGTATAACCCAAAGGATCCGGGGCGTACAGGTGTAAGGGACATAAAGACTGTGCCCTCCTCACAGATACGAGAGTTGCAGAAGGAAGTGAGAGGCGACTTAGGTGGTGCCTTGAGTGCAAGCGCGGAATCCAGCCATGAGCCTCGTAGATACGTTCAACGGACCGTCAAAACGCCTAAAGGGATACGTCACCGCCCGGCGATAAGTGTCCGCAAATTCCTCGAATTATAGGAATGAATTGTGTGGCTGGCCAATCTCCACACATCATTTTCCTTCTGAGGGTCAGCCTTGTCTTCTGATCGGCGCAAGCTCTACGGTAACGGAGGCTCTGGCAGAGGATTTCTTGGCCTTAGAAAAAAGACAGCCAAATCCTCTATGCCGCAGCAGTCGCGTGTACCGACGAACATTATGATTGTCGTAGTGTCTCCGCCGGTAGCCAATCCCAAAGCAGTGCCTACAGGTGTAAGAGGACAGAAGCCAAGCCTCGAAATGGCGCAAGAGAAGACGACTGAAGAAACATCGGTCAACCATAAGGGCGATGAGCCCCAGCCCCAGCCCCAGGATGAGCAACGACGCAAAGGCATAGGTAGGTTTCTGAGGGCCGACTAATGCGAGGACCGAGCAAAACGAGTGTGCTCAAGACTGTTCTTATTCTAGTCGTTCTTACTTTGAGTGTTCTTTCAGTAGCGCCGTTTGTGACTGAGTATCCAACTCAAGTCTATGCAACTGTACCCGCTAACGATTTTGGAATTGAATTGAGCCCGGCCAGTTTGTCGTTTTCACAGGGAGTAACTAGCACAAAGACATTTTCCGTATCTATGACCAATAACCATGCTACTGGTTGTACCGGCGGTGCTTGCCCGAATGAGCTGCTTGGGCTATTCACTCTTGAGACCGCGTATGTCTCTTTAGCAGTATCTTCTGACTCGCCACAAGTAACGGCAGGATTCATTGTGAACTTCTTTCCGAGCTATTTCGAAATTCCTGGTGGCCAAAGCAAGACTGTTCAAGGCTCGGTTAATGTAGCAAGTTCAGTTGCTACAGGTTCATACCATTTCACAATCATAGCAAGTGTGAGCTGGCCGAGTCTTACAGGACCAACAAAGTATCAGGCAGGTCTCAGCGTTGGCGTGAATATTCCACCGCCGCTTCCACCTACATCGCTGCCAAGCCAAGTGAATGTCGGTCAGACTTGGAGTGAGATGACGATCCATTTCAAGGACGGCTCACAACAGACTTTGAAGTCGTCGCAATCTGTTGTAGCGAAACGGATAGCCCTGTACCAGTTGGCGAGATTGCCTCAGAGCATTGACTTCTACGTGAAGGCAGTCAATGTGCCGCAGTTGCCGCGACCCAGTTATGTGAGATGGGATGGCACCACCCATACGGCAGCCGGATTCATTCTGAAAGTCACCACTAACGTCCGGATCCTCGTAAATGGCATGATCGTCTACACAAGCCCAAGCAACGGCGTGAATATGTACTGGTCTCAAGAGGACTACGGTCTAATTCCTGAACTAGCTGGGTTCAAATCGTTTGGGTGGGGGCAACAGGCAGTTCAGTTCAGCATGACAGGCTGGAATGCAGATAATTACTTGTCAAAGAGCCAGTCAACCACATTCGAATACTACTACACGCAGGACTGGTCTGTGTACGGTGTTTGGACTGAAGTTCATCTCGCTATTGGCGCACCCAGCTCAACGGTATGCGGAGGCTTAACTGACTGTGTCGATCGGATGAAACCTGTTTGGAGTGCGCATATCAATCAAGAGCCAATCACGACGACTGTACCCGCAGAAGAGGTCACAGTAGGTAAGCCGTTCTTCAAGGTCGGTGTCTCTCCGCTCTCCGCCACCATCGGCGTAAGCAGTGGGACAGTTCGAACCTTCCAAGTCCAAGCGCAAGGATTCTACGGGTTCAACTCAGAGATCACATTCTCCACGCAGAACTTGCCGACGGGAATCAGTGGTTCATGGGCGAAGCTAAAGGATACTCCTACGCAAGCGAACGGTTGGATTGCAAGTACGCAACTTACGATAACCACGTCTTCAGGAGCTAAACTGGGCGCATACAACTTCGACATCGTGGGCTCCGGAGGAGGACTCACAAGTTCGGTCACAGTGAGTTTGACAGTGGAGCAGACAGCAGGACCGGATGAAACGGAAGGAAAGATCACGGCCTACGTCCATGTTAGTGTCGATCAAAGTGCGTATCAGCCGGGTGCACGGATCAAGGTCACAGGCTCAGTCAGTGATTACAACGGAAATGGGCTGCCGAATGTTCCTGTGAGTTTAACCTCGACCTTCAACTTCACTCAAGCCGTCACGACCGATTCTCACGGAACCTTCCAAGCCTCAACCGATGCGCCGACGACGGAGGGAAGATATTCTGTGACAGCCAGCTTCGCAGGTGACACATCAAAGTATGCAGGAGCCGAAGACACCGCGACATTCCAAGTAAGCGCCGAGGCCGGATCATCTCTGTGCAGCATACCACTGCTAGGCGCGATCCTTTGCGGAAACTGGCAGGGCCTACTTGACTGGCTATCAGCGAACTGGATCCTAGTCGTCATCGTCGTCGTAGGCCTGTATGTGCTCTATCGCGTCATTCGCTACTTCACCAGGCCGAAGTATCAGCAGTTTCGGCGGCAGTATGGCTCTTATCGTTGAGTATTTTCATGTTGAGGCCCAATGAGGGCCAGGAAAATAGAAAATGCGTATTCCTTCAGGGAAAAGGATCTTCGCAGACGTCTTCTTCACAGGGCTATGGATTGTATTCTTGCCACTGATGCCGTTGCTAGGTAGGGTTTGGTGGGGAATTGGGTTCCTGCCGATCTATCTTCAGAGCATTGTTCTTGACATTTACATCATTCCACGTCTACTTGTAGCTGTCTTTGTGCTTGGCATTCTAGGCAACTTCTCTTACCTCTGGTTCCGCAAGATCAACTGGTTCCTAGACTTCCTGTTTACAGGTGGACTAGGATTCGTCGTCTTCGTCGCCTTCACTGTGAGACTCATCTACCTGCTACCCTTCGTCATTAACTTGGGATTCGTTGATTGGACAGACGCAGTTTCAACCTTCATCGGACTCATCATCCTCGGCGCAATCCTCAACGTCACACACAGACTCATCGATAGCCAGCTAGACAAGCGCCTCGCACAGGGCTTCCAGGGCATGCAGAGCCAAATCTGACCGCATTTTCATGTTGAGGTAAAGAAGCCTCGCAAATAGGTGAAAATAGGAATTGAAGACCTCGCGTAAGACGCTCAGGCTCAACACTTCGGGAATATCAACTCTAGGCATAGCAGCGATTGCCATCATCCTCTTGATAGGCTCAATCGTAGTGGCTGGCGTTGCCACTAATCAGATCAGCTTGACCGGCGGAGAAACACCTCCGTGTGGTGCAGGAACTCAATGGAATGGCAGTGAGTGTGTTGCAACCGGAACACCACCACCACCACCTGTCACAGGTCTCGGCAGCCCAACTTCAGCTCTCTACAGGGTCGGCGTAACCGACCTTTACGGTGCAGCATTGATCACCGCTGCCACAGGTGTGGACGTGATCAGCCAGAGTAACCTTGACACGAGACATGACAATGTGGTAATGACTGCTACAGCAACGGCGGGAGCACAGGCGCTCGCTTCAGGTGCCAACCTATACTTCCACGTGTACTCAACAGCAGGCAACGGATACTACAATCGCTGGTTCAAAGTGACCGATCTCAAGGTCGGAGCAGCCGTTGAATTGATGACCCCGGTTTGGCATGATGCGCAGCCAATCGGAACGTGGGACTACAGCTACATGTCTATTGGCAATGTCGAGTACCTTGCGGGTGCAACTCCATATTGGCTCTTTCCAACATTCCCCTTGATTCAGCGGTCCACAGCGGCCAATGTGGGCTACGCAGCGCAATGGGCTGGTGCAACAACAGTTTCAGCGACAGGTGCATCATCGACAACGTATGCCAGTGGTCTGAAGTACAATGCTACAGGGCCAACTTTCAAGATGAAGTTTGAGATCAGCACTGCCGCTGTGAGCACAAGTATCGGTCAGCCGATGCTTGTATTGACTTCCACGCTACCAAGACAATTCAGGGCATTATTCTTCATCCTGTGGTTCAGCTTGAACAATACTCAGTGCATTGACAGTGACGGTCCATTCGTGAACGGCTTCCACAAAGTACCATTCAGCTCAACAGTCTACAGTGTCTACTACAAAGTCATCAACGCCGTAACCAGCACCCAGAACAGCGGTGGCAACCGCGCTGAAGAAATCAGCATGAACACTTCGCCAGTCGGAGGACTTGTCTTTATCCAAGTCAAGTTCTGGTGCACTGACTTGCAATCACCAACCGATGCAGCAGGCGGCGCATCTGACAACTATCCACTACCCTACGGTGGCATGACCGCGATCGGAACAGGAACAAGCCTAATCGATGCTAACGGCTTCCAATACGCCGCTGCCGTACCAGCGAACGAATGCTGCTACACAAACATAGAAACCAGCGCCTAGTCACACCATAGCGCCATCAGTCGCCTAGTATTGGCGTAAGAAGTGAAGAAGTCCAAGTCTGAGCGAAGAGGAAAAGGCGACACAACTCGACGATGAAGCCCCAGTTGGCTGATGTCGATCCCCTTTTTGGCAAGATTCCGGTAAAGAATACTAAGAATCTCCCGACTTTCAGTCGCGGAGAGAGTCAAGAGTTCTTCTGAGAACTATTTTCTTAATGAACACTCCTTGTTTCCCGCAACCACGGACATTCTAACGAACTTCATCAGCTTCGGGTTCTACGCGGACTTTGCATGGAATGGAGAAGAACGTTTCGAGCATATTCTGGCACGTTTGGAGGATGTTCTGGATCAGGTCGTGAATGGTTGGCAGGAGGGCAGACAGAGAACTGGTACGGGTCGTGGCCGGAAGCATAAGCCGCGAGAGAAGACGCATGTTGCGGACATTGAGCTTTTTCAAGCGTTGTCGTTGCTGTTCTTCTTCATGTATTTTGGTTTGAATACGGTAAATATTGCGGCGCAGTTCAACCGTTTTGTCTTCTACGGTATGCTTCTCTTAGGCTCGTTGGTGTCGCTGAATACGACGATGATTCGGCATGGCTTACCGATGCCAGGTAAGAATGTTCCAGATTGGGATGAGAACTTTGAGTGGTGGCATCTCGGCATCATCATGGCTAGTGTAAGCGCAATCTACGCCCTCAACACCCTTTTTCTGGGGCCACTATCAACCGCTTTCCCGGAGCCGATGTCAGGCACACTTGCTCCCATAGCGTTTGCGTTGATTCCTCAGGTGTGGGCGAACCTGATTCAGCAGATATTATGGCAAACTTTCGTAGTCGCATTCGCGGAAGAAACATTGAAGATAGCTGTGATTTTGCCGTTCTCGCGGCGCTGGCAGCTTGAGTTCATCATGGCACCAGTAGTGATAGGAATCTGGGCAGAGGGCCACAGCGTACTCGCCTACGGAGGCGCATTTTGGCCTCTGGTCGCAGCATTCGCAGGAGGCATAATCATCTACGCAATCATCCGCATCACACGAAACCTGCTCACAGGGGTCATCGCCCACGCCGGCATAAATTTGATTTCTCTGGTACCAATGATGAGTAATTTGTTACCAACTGTGAGAGTTGCTACCGCAGGAGTGCTCATCAGCTACCTCTCTCCTCTCCTTGTGTCCCCTTAAGCGAAGCGCTCATGACACCTTCCTTGGCACCGTCGGCCTTGAGGCATCTCTTTTTCCTCTCGTTCGACTCGGTCCTCCCCCGGACTGAATTGCTCCAACCCACTGCCAGCGATGATGGCACATACATTTTCCTATTATAGTGAGCTTTGATGGCTAGGTCGGGTTCAATCTTTCGTTTCATCGCTATTCTCGCGGCTGTGCTGTTGTTGGGGATTTTGTTTGTTTCGCCTTTCAAAGAAAGTTTCGGCTGGAGCACAAGCACGCAGGCAGGCACTGGCGTGTTTGTGGCAACTCGTACATTCGTCTTCACGACGACTGATCAGTATGGAAACCTAGTCACGTCCACTATGACTAGCACATACCTCACCACTTCTCAGACAACATCCGGGACGGCTACTGCTTGCGCGGTAGGGTCCATACTTGTGAATGGTAACTGCGTGAAACCCGGCCAAGCCTACCTGACACTCACATTGACCGGAACGACTGTTCTGCTTGACAAGGACGGGAATGCGCTTTCCACGAGGACCATCGAAATTGTTCCCGCCACTGGTGGTGCAGCCGCATCCAAGTACGGCTTCACTCTTGACGCGACTGTGGCAGGTGTCGGCATTCAATGGGACACCCTACAAGTGATTGTTTCCTTGGGCGGCGTAGTTGGTCAGCCAAGTCTGACTGACCCGAACAAGGCGGACATCGTCAACGATGCGGGCATAGTGAAACATGTGACCTCGAATCAGAAGACAAGCCACGTCACGGGCGACATCACTATTGATCAATTACTCGGTGGAAAATCATGGGATCACGGACGGTATTTAATGCCGGCGCTTGGAGTCGTCGCAACCGCGACGGCGAAAATTGCTCCAGGCTACACTTACGAACTCGCAGGAACTCCGACTGACACAGTCGGGATAATCACATCTCCAGTGGTTTCGCTTGCGAGCCTCAAATGGTATCAGCCTCCCACGCCTACGCCTACACAGACAGGTGTAATGACCGCTGCACAGACAACTGTAAGGACCGAGGGACGTGAAACAACCGAAACAACCCAAAGAGCAACCGAAACAACCGAAAGAGCAACCGAAACAACCGAAAGAACAACCGAAGCGCCCGAAGCAACCAAACCGCCAGTCGCAACATTCGGTCCTTTCACGGCTAATGTGGTTACTGTTCCTGCGCTTCTTCCAGTGTCGACTGTGACGAAAGCCGTTGTTGTGGAGGAGGCCGCTAAGACCGTTAGGGAGATCGCAATCAGAGAAGCGACAACAAAAGAGCCAACGGTGAAGTTTCCTGACAAACCGTTGCCTGCGGAGAAGAAAGTGATCAAGGTCGTCAATAAGATCGGCGGCACCGGAGCGACGTACATGGAGCAGCTTCTAGGAGCCCCAACCCTAATCGAGATTTGGAGCGAAGTCGGAAGCAACATCCAACTAGGATCCTCTGGGCGACTCCCAATGCTCCTCATCTCCATTACCCTAATGGTAGTGGCTGTAGTTTGGGTTCTAAGTGACAGAAATGCCAAGAAACGGTTCAAGCATCTAAGCGGATGGTTCTCAAACATCTAGGGTTCGCTGGCTCAAGTAGTCAAGATGATCTGGAACCTTCTTGCATTAGTCTGGATACGAGCGAACCAAGCAATCGGAATTATGTTTGTGTAATCGAAACCTGTCATCTTTGATAGTTCTTTCTCGCTGAATCCTAGAACATGAAGTAGCTCATGAGATAGGACATGTTCGTTGACATAGTTCGCATCCAATGCGATCACATGATTCACTTCGCAACCGGCGATCTCACCTATCTTGCCTTTTCCGAGATCCGAGAATATGCCTACTGGGATGTCTCTTACTGAATAGAGCTTCAACGCTCTATCTATCCAAGCACCTTGGCAGTAGTGATCAGTCGTCAAAGGCATGAATGCTTGGGGCTCCGCATGATAGATGAAGTAGTAGACTTGGAATCTGTCCCAGATCGCATCATTCATTCTCTGAACTACATGCTCAATCTCGTGAATATTGACAGAAGCGTTTGGAGCCCATAACAACGTCAAACCGACTGTGATGTAACTTGCGCGTTTCAACTGTTCGCGTAGCGTCTGGATTTCTTGTTCTTGAGCATTGAGTCGTTTCTCAAGTTCCACAACACGAGCCTGAGTTTGACTCAGTTGCCATCCTTGGTCTGAGAGACGCAATTCTTGAAGCGAAAGTTGGAGTGCTTGTTTTGAGAGCCGATTCTTGAGTTGAGTGTTCTCGGCGGTGAGCTGCTGGTTTCGACTGTATTCGTAGATGTTGAAGATTCCCATGCCAGAAACGAGAAGAATGACGAAGATGACGGGAACTAGACGGTTCATGTGGCCACCCCAGGGTATTTCTCGACCACTTTGACTCGGATTTTACCGTATAGTGCCAAGGTAGCATCTACACCTTCTCGATAACGAGACGTTCGCCATCAATGCGTACTTTGACTTTTCCTTTCTTGCCCCTGAGTGGGCAAGCGGAATCGTTGGCTATCGTAGCAGGTAAGTAGACGTAGGCTTTGCCATCAGTTCGCCAATAGCGTCCTTCAGCTTCTAACATAGGTATGCCCTAAAGTATTCCCTGCCGACAGACCTATATATGGCTACCGCAATAGTCTGCCTCACAGAAAGACATACAGGTGTATGCGGGATGATCGGGAAAAACGATGGCGGAAAGATCAAGGGGACAGGTGTTGTGCGTGTGTGTTTGTGGGTTCCGAAGGGGCTTCTTGGCTTTCTAGGTGATCTCTTGAAGGTCACAGGGTCTGAGATGACGGTGACGGAGGTTCTGGAGAAGGAGCTGTCTATGTGTCCAGACGCGATTCTCAGTGAACTGCCAGACAACTGGTTCAATCCGCAACGCATCCGCAAGAAGTACAATCTGCCGGAACCAGAAGACTGCTAGGGCGTGGAGAATTGTGGAACCGGAGCCTCAGGCGAAGGATATTGGCAGAATCTTCTACGAGAACGGTCAAGC
>JBAVVE010000062.1:0-11640 GCA_049697135.1 Bathyarchaeia archaeon
CTTCTTAACTCTGGACTTGTCACCCAGCCTTTCCGGCTGGAGTCTCTCCTTCGTTCCTTGGATGGGATCGCTCGCAATCATGGGAGCTGCACTTCAGCTTGTTGGAGGAGTAATTGTCATCGCAGGACTTCTGCTATGTATCGCATGGGTGGGGTCCCAGCCCAAGGCGAAGTCAGCACCAGGGGAACGGTCTCCGAAACCAGCTCTTGCTCCCGTGCGAAAGTGCAGGTTCTGTGATGCACCTATGGAGCCTGACGCGTCATTCTGTCCTAAGTGTCAGCGCTCACAAATGTAGCTCCCCTGATGCCGGCCTGAGATCGATGGAAGCGGTCAGCTCTGCAACCAGCGAACTCAGACGCATCAACCTGTCGGTGTTCTTTGCTTCGCTTGGCCTGGCAAGCGTCTACTTGATACCTGCCTACGCAGAGGGTCTCGGCGCAAGCTACCTAGAGCTTGGTTTCATCGGAACAATTCGCTCGCTGCCCTACATGTTCCTTCCCGTGATAGTTGGTTATCTAGGGGACAGATTCGACAGACGGGGTCTCTTCTTGTTAAGCATATTCATTACAGGTGCAGCAACGCTGATGCTTTCTGCTACGAACACCGTCGGCGGTATAGTCCTTGTTCAAGTGCTGCTCGGAATAGGCTTTTCGTTGTTTTGGCCTCTCTCAGAAGCGCTAGTGTCAGAGACTGCGCCATTGGATAGGCGCACAGCGGCGATGGGAGCGTACGGAGTTGCTTGGGCTTCCGGATTCCTGATAGGTCCACTCGTCGGAGGGTTCATGGCGGACGCCATTGGCTTTCAAATTACTTTCCTAGTCGCTGGAATCATTGTCGTGGCGGTCGCAGGGATCTCCATCCACGGGATTCGTGGATCAAAGAAACATCCAGATCGCGGGACGAAAGCCTCTCTCAAGCCGGAGTGGGCTCTTGCATCAAGGCTTCTCCCCATGCTGATGGTGCAGATCCCGTATGGGATTGTGTTCGCCTTCATTGTCACAATCTTCCCTGGATATGCGATTCAGTCCGGCCTGACGACGTTTGAGGTTGGAGTGCTTGTTTCAGGTTTTGGTTTTACTCGTATAGTCATGTTCTCGTTGTCGGGCAGACTTGAGAGGCTCGGTGAAAGAACGAGCACAGCAATCGCTTTCATTGGTCTCGCAGTTGTTCTGCTCTTGATACCAATCAATAGTAGTTTCGCGGCGCTGTTAGCGGACATGTGTGCATTGGGAAGCTTCATCGGAATAATCTACCCTCAAACGATTGGATACATATGCAAGCGCTCGCCCTCCGCGAACATGGGGTTCGCCGTAGGACTCTACGAAACAATCTTCGGGATCGGGTTTGCAGCCGGGCCGGTCGCATCCGGTCTTATTGTTCAGATGGCTAGCCCGGCCCTAGCATCTCTGGTTCTCGCAGTTGTTGCGCTGGCAGCGATTCCTATGCTTGCTCTATCGAAGAGGTCTGCATCAAGTACGTAGCTGACACAGAGGAGACTGGGATGTTCTGCATCCCTTGGATGCAGAATCTTGGATGATTCATCCATTTTCCTTTTATCTGCCTGAAGCCGTCGCGGTTCGTCGAAATGAACGGAGGTGAATTGTTCGGCTCCACCTACTGGCCCCGGGATTGTACTCGTCGAATTGGTTAGGCTCGTGCTTGCCCTGCTAGTTTCTGTAGGGTTCTTCTACCTACTCATCAAGCTTGCAGGCTTGGTCGATGCGATGACAAAAGCTAAGCAGGCTTCACAACAATCAGCTGGTCACCAGGCACATTCCGGATCAGCGACGAGCTAGATCCTACAAGGCGTCCTCTGCGACTGTCTCCCACATTTTCCTTTACTCAATGCACGCTCGTGTGCGCTTTCATGAATTGCTCGATTCTGTCAGCGGCTTCATCGATCAAGTCTATTGGTGGTAAGAAGACAACTCTGAAATGTCCTGCACCGTAGGTTTCGTCGAACCCCGAACCATTGACAACTAGCACGCCGGTCCTCTTCACGAGATCAATCGCAAAGTCCTTGTCAGATTTCCATCGTTCACGCAGTGATATCTTCGGAAACAGGTAGAACGCACCCCGGGGCGTGGTACAGGTGAGTCCTTGGATACGCCGGATCCTTTGCAGAAAGTGATCTCTACGCTTCTTGAGAGTACGCACCATTGCAGCAATGTGCCCTTGCGGTCCCCTGAGAGCTTTCACGGCAGCATACTGAACTGGCGTCGGTGCGCACAGGCGTATCCTGCTCTCCTTCGTAATAGCCTCTTTCAGCTCCCCGAGAGCGTTTGCAGGATCGTGAAAATAGAGATAGCCAAGTCGCCAACCGGTCATCACGTAGGTCTTCGAGAATCCGTTCAAACCTACGATTGGGATATCTTTGGCCAAAGCGGCTGTGCTTGTGAATCTCGAATCGTATACGAGCCTATCGTAGATTTCGTCCGATGCCACAAGCAGTTTGTATTCGGCAGCAATGTCCAGCATCTGCTTCAGTGTCTTCTCGTCGTAGAGCGAGCCTGTGGGGTTGTTCGGATTCACGATCACGAGTGCACGTGTCCTCTCCGTGATCTTGTCACGTAGGTCATCTAGGTCCGGGAGCCAATCGTTGTCCTCAACTGTTCGATATGCGACCGGTCTTCCCCCGAAGAACTTAACAAAGGAGATGTAGGGCGGATATGTAGGGCCCGGTACTAGGACTTCGTCACCAGGCTGCACAAGTGCCCCGGTCAAGAATTGGATTCCTTCAGAGATCCCTGAGGTTACTATCACGTCCTCATCTGAGATTGGCACCGAATTGGTCTTCCTCTCTTTGTCTGCAATTGCCTCTCTAAGAGCCTGGACGCCCTCTGACGCGGCATAGTAGTTGCGGCCAGCGTCCACAGCCTCGGTGAGGGCCTTCCTGATGTGAGCTGGAGTCTGGAAATCGAAGCTGGCTGGGTCGCCGGTGTTGAGGTATATCACTTTCTTGCCTGATTTCTCAACTTCTCTTGCAACGCCCAGCATGTCTCTGATCGCATATTCGATTCCGCGGGCTCGGTCTGCGACATGTATTGCGCCCGGAATCAATGTCTCATGCCCTCACTGAGCAAAGCCGACCTTGTACTTGTTGCTTTTCCTGGTGTGCGCTCTCTCGCCTGCTCAGCAAGTCTAATTGGCCGGTTCACGTCCCGTGAGCAGAAACAAGCACGGGAGGGAGTGGGCATGTCTGACTTGAATCGGGAGCGACAGCCGGCCCGATTCCGCGCGGTGATAGTCGTATGTTCGCTATTCTTCATCATCTACTTGGGTAACTCGCTGTGGTTGAGCCTGTTCCCGAACTACCTGCTCAGACTTGGTATGGATTCATTCATGATCGGCATCGCGCTCATGATCTACAATGCATCATTGAGCATTACGTTCCTCCCTTCCGGTCGACTCTCCGATAAGCTAGGCAGACGCCCATTGATCGTGGCTGGATCATCATTACTCGCCTTGAGCACTGTCTCGCTCAGCCTGAGCCATCAAGTGGAGACAACGTTGCTGGCTGTGATCGGTGAAGGGATCGGACTAGGTCTACTTACTCCTTCAGGAAATGCGATGATATCAGATGCCGTCCCAGGCCGGGGTTCCGGAGTCGTTTTCGCAACATATCAGATTGCAACGCTTGCCGCCGCCGTTGTTGGATCCTTTTCAGCTGGAGTTCTTGCGGAGTGGGTGGGTTTCCAGAGCATGTTCCTTCTCAGTGCAATGCTTGCGGCTGGGACTGCGATCATCGGGTACTTCGTCGTTCCAGAGACGCTAGCGGGGAAAGCGCATGGCTACGCTTCGGCGGTCGGTGAGAGCATCAGCTCATCGATATCAGGTACTGTGAGAATGCTGCGGTCCAACAGGGAACTTGCCTTTCTTGCTGGTGCGCTAGTAATCCATGCGATAGGATTCATGATGATAAACCCCTTCATATCGCTGTACGCCGAGAAGGGCATTCACCTTGACATAGCTCAAGTGGGCATAATCATCAGCGTATGGAATGCTGGCATAGCGATAGCACAGATACCCTCAGGCCAACTGACAGACCGTTTCGGTGCCAAGCCCTTGCTTCTCACTCACTTCATCCTCTCCAGTATCATTTGGGTGATCTATGCATACTCCTGGAACCTCGAATCAGGAATCATAACGATTCTCCTGTTTGGAATTGTTGGCGCTCTAGACATGCCTGCTAGGCGGACAATAATGGTTGAGTACGCAACAGAGCAGACGGGGAAGGCCACAATAATCGGCTCACTCGATGCCGTCACAGGTGCCACTGGAATACTTGGGCCACTGATTGGGGGCCTAGTCTGGGCACAAATGGGTTATGCGGCTCCTTTTCATCTAGCCGGTCTCGTCAACGCTTTCGCATGTGTGCCACTGATTGTGATCATGCGAAAAAGGGCAAGACATGGATCAACATCGCCCGTGCGAAGCGGCACCTGACAAGTACAAGATCTGGCTGGAGGAAGCACAGACTTTGGCCGAGTCGGACGCATGGGCCAAATTGCAGGCGGAGATCGTTTCTTGTGCCCGCTGCCCGCGGTTGACGAGATATCGTAGGAAGGTGTCCAGCGAGAAGAGGAGACAGTTCATGAATGAGGAGTATTGGGGGGCGCCGCTCGTTGGTTTCGGCGACACCAACGCTAGGCTTGTTATGATTGGACTGGCACCTGCGGCACATGGTGGCAACCGAACCGGTCGCATGTTCACCGGCGACGGATCCGCGAACTTCCTGATGAGGGCACTCCATCTCGCAGGATTTGCCTCCCAACCGACATCTGAGCACAGACATGATGGCCTGAAGTTGAATGATGCCTTCATGACCGCAGTAGTTCGATGTCCTCCTCCACAGAATAGGCCTACAGCAAGCGAACTATCGAATTGCAGCTGCTATCTTGATAGAGAGCTCGGCCTCTTGTCGCAAGCCCGTGTGATTCTGACACTTGGTCATGTGGCTTTCAGAGGCAACCTTGGTCACATCAAGCGATGCGGCGCCCGCGTCAGGCACCTCGACTTCAGGCATGGCAAGACATACTCGTTGCCGCAGGGTTTTCCGGTCCTAGTCGCCTCATATCATCCCAGTAGGCAGAATACCCAGACCGGAAGACTGACACCCGCCATGATGGACCGCGTTATGGCAACTGTGAAGAGGGTTCTCGCAGAAAGCACACCTTGAGCAAATTGAAGTTCCGCGACATTCTCAGTGTTGGACGAGCATGTCTCGCGGAACTTGCCAGATCATATATGAGGCGGTTGGCAACTCTTTTATAGAGTCCAGAAGATGTCTGGACTCTCATTCCCGTGGTCAGCATGGAACCATCAAGAAAGCCACTGAACCTCCTAGTGAAGAAGCTGAACTCTGACATTTGCATCAGACTGAAGAATGACATTGAGTACCGCGGCAAGATGATCGACTGCGACAGTCACATGAACATAATCCTTGACGGAGCCACCGAGTACAGAAGCAATGCGCCCACTGCAAACTTCGGAAACCTGATCCTGCGTGGAAGCAACATTCTCTACGTCTGCGTAGATCAGGCACGTCAGTAACCACATTGTGTTGGGTCTCCGCAGCCAGATGCGACATGGAGTATCGGAAGATATCGACGAGACATCCGACTCGTTTCTGATTCCGGTTTGTGGGTTACCTTACTTGATGCGCACCGTGTTCTTGCAGTCGACTTTAGCAATCCTAAACAGTTCCACTTGCGTCAGATAGCGATCAAAGGCTGAATCGGAGCCTACGGAACATGCTCACAGCTCTGCCCGAAGCAGAACGGCAGCGGCAAGCGTGCAATGAAATCATCCGTAGACTCCTGTCAGATCAGGATGAAGCCGAAGGCGCAGAGGAGATCAAGCTAGTCGTCTCTAGGAGCTATCACCTAAGCGCAATCCCTCGCAACTCGGACGTCCTCTCCGTCGCTTCAGCTGAGGAGAGACAAGTTCTCTTGGAGAGACTCAGGCTGAAACGTGTCAGGAGTGTCTCGGGGGTCCACGTGATTGGAGTAATGTCGTCTCCGCAACAGTGCCCGCATGGAAGGTGCGCATACTGTCCGCAGGAGCACGACGCACCGACCAGCTACACCGGATACGAGCCCGCCGCAATGCGAGCAAAACAGAGCAACTTCGATCCTCACGTCCAGCTCACAAGCAGACTAGAACAACTGCATGCCATCGGTCACAGAACATCCAAAGTTGAGATCGTTATCCAAGGTGGCACCTTTCTCGCCCGCCCTCTGGAATATCAGCAGTATTTTGTGAAACGATGTCTGGACGCCCTAAACGGCAGCGAGAGCCTCACTCTCGAGGAGGCGAAGGTCAAGGCTGAGTCAAGCAAGATCAGAAATGTTGGACTGACCTTCGAGACTCGACCAGACTGGGCGACCAAGAGACACGTGGACCTGATGCTGTCATACGGTGCAACACGCGTTGAGATCGGGGTCCAGACGCTTGACGAAGCGGTTCTCAGACTAGTTGAACGAGGTCATTCGACACGTGAGGTTGTTGACTCATTTCGCATCGCCAAGGATGCCGGGCTAAAGATCGTCGCCCACATGATGCCGGGACTACCAGGCTCGGCTCCCAAACAAGACCTGGAAGGATTCAGGAGGCTAGTCTCTGATCCTGAATTCCGACCTGATATGCTGAAGATCTACCCATGCCTCGTAGTCCACGGAACCAAGGCCTACGACTGGTGGAGAAATGGTGCGTATTTGCCTCTCAACTCTGAAGAGGCTGCAACTTTCATTGCTCATGTCAAAGAGCTCATTCCTCCATGGATGCGGATAATGAGGGTCCAGCGTGAAATACCCGCCAGACTCATCCTCGCTGGGCCGAACAAAGGGAACCTACGGGAACACGCGCTGACATTATTGGCAGGAAAGGGAAGACGATGCAGGTGCATTCGCTGCAGGGAGGTTGGGCACAGAAGAATCAAGGACGGCGTGGAACCTGACCCTGAAGAAGTGAGGCTAGTAAGGACATACTACGAATCATCGGCCGGTACTGAGGTCTTTCTATCCAAAGAGGACCTCATAACTGATACTCTGATCGCGTATCTCCGCTTGAGAGTTCCTTCTCCATCCGCTCACAGGACGGAGATCAACTCTGAGCCATCAACCATAGTGAGAGAGCTTCATGTGTATGGGCCTGTTGTCCCCGTAGGCGAACACGATCCGGTTTCTTGGCAACACAAAGGTCACGGCGCCTCGCTTCTCAGAGAGGCGGAGAGAGTATCAAAGGACGAGTACGGCGTAAGGAAGATTCTTGTCCTCAGTGCGCTCGGCACCAAGGAATACTACACGCGGACAGGCTACGTTCACGATGGCCCATACATGAGCAAGCGTTTACGGTAGAGCTCGATCATTCACGCAGGTTTTAACTCTCCGTCTACTCCTCAGGTAGCTAGACAATCACCTCGGGTGAACAACGGATGAAGGAACTGGGCGGATACAGAGGCCGAGCCCTCGATCTGATCACAGCCGCGGGCGCATCGATCGGAGACAAAGTCGAACTGACGAAGAACGGTGAAGCGATCGACGGCCTACTGATGCCCCGGGCATCCGGAAGGGACGACACACACATCGTCCTCAAGCTTGCAACCGGCTACAATGTCGGGGTTGCATTAGGCGAGAGCACACAAATCCATGTCATCGGCGCCGGCACAAAACCATCTCTCTCAAAGCCACCGAGACCAACGTCCTCCAAGAGTCTCCCGAGAGTGACGATCTTCAGTACAGGCGGGACGATCGCCAGTCGGGTCGACTACCGAACAGGTGCAGTTGAACCTGCCCTAACAGCTGAAGATCTCTACAGTTTCGTCCCAGAGTTGGCATCTGAAGCAGACATAACCGCAAAGGTTCTCTGCAGTGTTTTTAGCGAGAATTTCACTCCGAAGCATTGGAAGGAAATAGCGGAATCAGTACGTGATGAGATCCAATCCGGGGTGTCCGGTGTTGTTATCGCTCAAGGCACCGACACTCTCGGTTATTGTGCGGCCGCACTCAGTTTTGCGCTCCAGTCAAGCCCGGTTCCAATAGCATTCGTAGCAGCCCAGAGGTCCTCCGATAGACCAAGCTCAGACGCAGCTTCAAACCTGATCGGGGCGGTCAGTGTGGCAGCAAAGGCTCCATTCGCCGGTGTGCTTGTAGTTATGCATGAATGGATGTCAGACGAGACCCTGCTCATCCACAAAGGAACGAAGGTCCGGAAATGTCACACTAGTCGACGCGACGCATTCAAGTCGATAGGTACGAACCCAATCGCACGTTTCCATCTGGTCACGAAGAAGCTGGAGATGCTGGAAAAGGACTATCCTGCTCGCGGATCGACCAGACTAGTCTGCAAGCCAGACTTTGACGATCGCGCCGCTTTGCTGAAGTTCTATCCGGCCATGAATGCCGGCGTCATCGGCTGGCATGTAGATAACGGCTACCGCGGCATGATCCTAGAAGGGACGGGCCTCGGTCACGTCAGCACGAGCTGTTATCCGAGCATTGCGCGGGCAGTTGAGAAGGGAATCTTCGTCGGCATGACTTCACAATGCCTCTGGGGAAGGGTCGACATGAATGTGTACTCGACCGGCATTGACTTGCAGAAGATCGGAGTTCATCCCTTGGAAGACATGCTGCCCGAGACCGCGCTTGCGAAGCTCATGTGGGTGCTTGGCCAAACAGATGACCCTGCGAAGATCGCAGAGATGATGCGAACCAATCTGGTCGGCGAGATCAGCCCAAGAAGACTAGAAGGCGAAGACGATGGCAAACACGAGTGACTACGAATCCATAGGACTCAAAGTGGGCATAGAAATCCATCGCCAATTGGACACTAAGCGGAAACTGTTCTGCGACTGTCCCACCACAATGTCAGAGACAGAATCGTCTACCCGTTTTCTGAGGCGGCTTCGCCCTACTCAGAGCGAACTTGGCCAAGTGGATCCTGCCGCTCTTTTCGAGTTCCAGAAGGGGCGTGCCATAGTGTACGAGGCTGACGAGGCCACATCGTGCTTGGTTGAGATGGATGAAGAGCCCCCAAAGGATTTGAACCCTGAGGCCGTGGAGATCGCCCTTGCAACTTCAATCCTGACGAATGCGAAACCTGTTGACGAGATCCACGTCATGAGAAAGATTGTGATTGATGGGTCAAACACAACAGGATTTCAGAGAACCTGCGTGGTCGCTGTGAATGGATGGATCACCGTAGACGGAAAGAACGTACCCATTCAACAGATCTCCCTCGAAGAGGATGCTGCAAGAAAGACAGGTGAATCCGGCCTTACAGTGAACTATCGAATAGATCGATTGGGCATTCCTCTGGTTGAGGTCTCAACTGGCCCCGTGATTGCATCCCCTGAAGAGACCGAACGTGTCGCGAAGGCGATCGGGAACATACTTAGAGACACTGGTCGAGTCAAGCGTGGACTGGGAACGATCAGGCAGGACCTCAATGTCTCGCTCAGAGACGGAGCATTGATCGAAATCAAGGGGGTCCAAGAACTGGATCTACTCTCCAAGGCTATCAGCTATGAGGTCTCAAGACAGCTACAACTACTGAGAATCAGGGGCGAACTGGAATCCCGTGGGATCAGGCAAACCCAGCTTTCTGACAAGTTCGTTGACGTGTCTTCAGTCTTCGCCCGAACGAAGTCCAAGGTAGTTCGTGAAGCGCTTAGTTCTGGAGGAGTCGCGCTTGCCGTGAAGCTGCACGGATTCCATGGTCTTCTTGGCAGAGAACTAGCGCCCGGACTTCGTCTCGGAACTGAGATGGCAAGCAGAGCCACCTTTTGGGGGCGCGTCGGAGGCATCTTTCACACAGACGAACTTCCTGCATACGGCATCTCAGACGAGGAAGTTCTCTCTGTTCGCCAGAGGCTTGACTGCAGTGAACATGATGCTGCGGTCTTGGTTGCCGATTCAAAGGACAAAGCAAACGATGCTCTGACCGCGGTCGTCGAAAGGGCGCGCGAGACACTCGTGGGAGTTCCAACAGAAACGCGAATGGCTATGGCCGACGGAACAACACGTTACATGCGGCCACGACCCGGCGCATCCAGAATGTACCCTGAGACAGATGTCCCTCCTGTAGAAGTAACACAGGAAATGCTTGCCAGAATCAAAGCCACACTGCCTCCTCCGCGTGAAACAGTCATGAAGCAACTGTTGACTGACTACCAATTGAACAAGAAACTCGCAGATCAGTTGATCGAGTCAGAATATCTGGAAGTCTTTAGGCATGTCTGCTCAAAAGGCGGAGTTGCACCGAGTTTCGTGGCCACCGTTCTGACTGAGAACCTCAAGAGTCTCGACAGAGACGGTGTTCCAGTTGACCGGCTCACCTCTGATCATCTGGAGTCAGTCTTCGCATCTATCCGTGAAGGGAAGGTGGCCAAGGAGGCTGCGGCCTCCCTTTTGTCCTGGCTGTCAAAGAACGTGAACAGAACTGTCGAAGATGGGATCCAGGAACTGGGGCTCCGCATGCTCTCAGAAGATGAACTCCGCAGAATAGTGGATCGTGTCATTGACGCGAATCATGGTCTCATCGACAAGAAAGGGGAGGCAGCGCACGGCAAGATCATGGGCATGGTCATGAGCGAAGTCCGGGGTTCAGCAGACCCCGCAACAGTGACGAACATAGTCAAAGCTAGAATCGCAGACAAATCGCAGAAGAAGTGACTGCAGTAGGCGGGTCTACTAATTCCAGAGTATCTCTTCGTCTTTCAATACATTGAATCCGAGCCGCTTGAACCGCTCGACGTCGTGTTGTAGGAAGAGAGTAAGAGCTGTCTCATTGTATCCTTCAAGGAATGGCTCTCCACAAACACTGCACACCATTTCATTCATCTTGTTCATCACTTGCTGTCCGTAGAAACCGTTTGTGAGGATGGCGACTCCCACTTGGCTGTCGTCTGGATGGTTGTCAATGTTTGAGCATTCGAATGTCATCCACGTGTTCCATCTTTCTTCTCCCAAGAACCTCGACCTTCAGATCGTATATGTGCATGACGTAGGAATAATAATGCTTGCGCTTCATCATCTGAAAGGCTTGCAGTAAGATGACGGGTTCATTCAAGGAACTCTACGTCATCGATTATTCCATCTTGGTTGGCGTCTACTCCTGAAACCACTCGCGCTACGATCTCGCGGTTGAACACGTTTCCTGCGGCAATGTCCTCCGTGTATTTCACGAAAGCCATTATCGAAGCCTGAGTTCCTGTGATCTCATTGCCAGCAAGAACAATGACCTTCGAGTTCGGGTTCATTGGATTCTGGATCATCTGGACAGCGCCGTCATGTGGCTCTGCGTATGTTCGCTCTGAGATCGTGGACATTATCACGTCTGGGCCGGCAAGCTCGTAGGTGATCGGTAGAAACTCGTTCATCATCATGGCGATTGTGTTCAATCTGGGGTTTCCGACCAGAATCAGGTTGTTCACGATCTGTTGCTGAGTGAGCTCTGTGTCAAGCCTGATCACGTTCGTCCTTGCAAGGGGGAGCAGAGACCCGAGGAAAAGGGTGAGATACGCTGCGTGGTAACCGCCCAAGTCTCTTTCTCTGAAAATGCCGTGCTGGTCAGGGCTTCCAATGACGACGTGGCCATTGAAGACGCCATTAGTGACGAATGGCGCCAGCAGCCTTGTAC